>JANPDZ010000127.1:0-7985 GCA_031431735.1 Acidobacteriota bacterium
AGGCTTCGCACCCCGTCGTTACCAACGACGCACGCTCTCGTAGGAAACTCTTGGAAGAACAAGAGGTAATGTCATAGTTAAGACTAAGCATTACAGCTATTTACGCGACTTCGTGTCGCACTGAGGTCAGGAAGGGCTACATCTCTGCGCCCGATTTGGTTGAAAATTATGAATTCCTAACTTTTACCTGAGGCATTACTTCCGCCGGTAACACATGAATAAAAAGTTAAAAAAAATTTTCTGCCTATGAAAGACACGAATAAAAACGAAAAATTCTGTTTTTATTTTACTTTTTCGTTTTTTTTTGTAGATGCGCGTAGGCGAAATTAACTTTTTATTGAGGCATTACAGCGACCATACAAAAAAAACTTGAAGACACTGACCGGATTATGTTAGATTATTAAAGTGATTTGTCGAACAGCTCGCCCCACAAGCTGAAAATAATTCCACAAATAGTTGTTTTGGAAGACTTATCAATTTCTTACCTATATTGACCAAATTCCGAGAGAGAAAAGTTTCAATGGTAGAAACGACCGTAATAATACACGAACAACAGTTTCAAAGAATAAAGAACGTCCTGGCACGTCTTTGCGTCGAATGCGTCGCCCGCGTGGTGTTTTTGGTTGACCGCGACGGTCAGCCGATCGCATTTCACGGCGAGATCGGCGATATGGACACGACAAGTTTTTCATCTCTCGCTGCCGGTAATGTTGCGGCGACGACTTCGATGGCGAAACTTATCGGTGAAGACGTTTTTCCGGCAGTCGTGCACGAAGGCGAACGCGAAAGCATTTTTATCAGCGTCATCGGTAGAAGTCTGCTGGTCGTTGTTTTCGATGAACGCTCAACGCTTGGCTTGGTCAAACTGCGAACTAAAAAGGCAAGTCACGAAGTTGCTTCGATATTTGAGGACGTAATGCGCGACTCTCATAATGGACGACTTAACCAAAATTCATTTTTCGCCGAAATTACTGATGAAGACATTGACAGTCTTTTCAGCTAAAATCTATTATAAATTGGTAAAATTATGACATTTATTAATTACGCTTCACGCGAAATTAACTGCAAAATCGTATATTACGGTCCCGGGCTCTGCGGAAAGACGACGAATCTGCAATATATATACGATTCGACCGCGCCTCAAGCCAAAGGCAAATTGATAAGCTTGGCGACGGAAACCGACCGCACGCTGTTTTTCGATTTTATGCCGCTCGAACTCGGCACCGTGCGCGGTTTCAAGACACGTTTTCACCTGTACACCGTTCCCGGACAGGTTTATTACGACGCTTCGCGCAAGTTGATCTTAAAAGGCGTTGACGGCGTCGTTTTTGTCGCTGATTCGCAAGAAGAGCGCATGGACGCAAATATCGAATCGCTTTACAATCTGGAAGAAAATCTGCAATCGCAAGGTTATAATCTGAGGGATTTGCCTTACGTCCTGCAGCTTAACAAGCGCGATTTGCCGAATGTCATCCCGACCGACGAACTTTTCGCCGAACTCCAACGCAAAGGCGAACCCGTCTTTGAAGCGACCGCTTCGCAAGGTGTTGGCGTTTTCGATACGCTCAAAGCCGTTGCAAAGCAAGTTTTGACGGAGCTTAGAAAAGGCTAAACTAAAGTAAAAAGTAAAAAGTAAAAAGGCAAAAGTATGAATAAAATACTTTTGCCTTTTTACTTTTTTCTGACGGAATCGGCATAACTCGAACCTTTGCTCTCCGAATTAACAAGGCGTTCACATTTTTACATATTTATGGAGCCGTAAATTGTGGTGAACTGTTAAGCATTGAAAAGGAATTGTTTAGAGTGCTGTAATTTATCCGAGATACAAATAAGAGCCAAAGCAAGGACAATTTACGCCAAAACGTGCATTTTCAGACGGTTTTTGATAAACTGTCCTTGCTTTGAATATTAGCCTATTCAGTTGTCAAAGATCGAAGCCTTTGGTTGTTCAGAACCAGGGGCTTTTTTATTTGCATTAAATTAAATTCATTATTTTTTCGGGTGCAATGGTTTGCATTTAATTTACGGCTTGAAAACTTGCTTTTTTCGTTCGTTGCGTTCTTGTATCTTTTTAAGATTCGCCGTGTTTTCCTTTTCGGCGGCAGATGATAATTCCTTGCTGGTAACTTTTAACTCATAACGAAAATAACTATACGAAGGGATAAGAATGAAATTATCACAAACTAAATACATCGGGTCTGGTTCTTTTTCAGGGTAAGGCGAGATAAAAGGCGAATATTCTATTTTCTCAATCGGTAAATTAAGATTCTTAACAGCCACCTTGAAAAATTCCGCTAAACTTTCCCATTTGACCGAATCATCATAAATTACCGCAACAACAAAAACAGTATTTCGATAAAATACTATTGCAAGGAGTTCAACGCCTTTAAGATTTTTAATAAAAGCATTTTTGACGTTCGTTAAATATTTGAATGATTTATTTTTCTCTAAAATTAATTTTCTACCAAGCTGCTTTTCGACCTGCGCTAAACTCATTCCCGGCATTATATTTTGAATAGACGGCATTGGACATTCTTGCCCGAAAACGGAAAACGAAAAAGCGAGAATTAAAATAAATATTGGAAGTAGTTTTTTCATGTTTGTTTTACTCTATAATCAAAGCCTTATTCTCAAATTGCTTTGGTGGCATCTTTCTTCGGTCTGCCAACCGATCTTTCCCGGACTAATTCTAAATCATTCCGTTGAATCACATAGTAAGAGCCGAGTTTTTCGGCGGGTAGCCGTCCCGCGCTGATTAGTGCGTGAACACGCCGCGCCGAAATGTTTAATTCCTTCGCCGCTTCCGAAACTGTTAATAATCCTTTCATCAAAAAAATATTATCAGAAAAAAATAAATTATTCAAACTTTTGTATATTTTAACTTGCTAAACTATTCAAGGTTATGTATAATTTATCTTAGTTGGGAACAACAAATCTTAAATTTTACGGAGTAACCAAAATGATTAAATTAACGACGGAAAACACGCAACGCGCAATCGAAAGATGCAAACAATTAAAACCGAAAGTGCGGTTTATCAAAGATCGGTTGTATGTCATTTATTCGGCAAATAAATCGAATGTCTATCCCGTTCGCTTTGATGTCAAAGACGGCGCAAAGTTCGGTGAATGTGAATGCAAGGCAAGCGAACGCGGTTTGATCTGCTACCACATCGTCGCCGCCGCGACCGTGAACATTTATCGGCAAGGTTTGAAACGTCAAACCGCATAACGACGAAAGGCTTTTCAAAGCGGACACTTTGAAAAGCCTCTCTTTCCAATCAACAAAAAATTAACTGGAGTAACTATGAACAATTTAACACAGAACCCAAAGGACGCGAAACAAGCGTATCTCGACAACCAACAAGCGCAAATGCTTACCCGTTACCAAAACGCCGACCGCAAAGAGCGCGTCGCAATCATCAAGCAAATAGATTCTTTCTTGCCTGTCATTAATGGCGATGAAAAGAAATTCTGGCTTTCATTTCGCCAAAAGCTCGAAAGACTGAATGAGCGAACATCATAAAATGGCGAAAGGCTTCGGACAACCGAAGCCTTTCGCCGTTGTCTGCGGATAACGGCACTTTCGCCGTTGAGATCTCGCGTTCGACGATACCGCCATTTTCACCGTTGCTTCGCTGAAGTATCGGCATTTGTACCGTTATCCGATCGGTTGGCGACGTCGGCAAATGCGGGCTCTTGCTATTCACCGACCTTAAGCGCACTCTTAAGTTTGGAGAAAAAGAAAGAATGTGAGCGAAAGTTTATGAAAAAGTTACTTCCTTTCTTTATTTTCTTATGTTACAAGCTAGTTTTAACTGTCCGCGCTGTCAGCAAATGAAATTGTTCACAGCCTCGGAAATGAACCACACGCCGCATATTTTGGCATCGGTTTTTCTGTGCGGGCTTTGGTTGCCGATTTGGTTTATTTTAACCGTCACCGAAAGCTATACTTATCATTGCAATAATTGCGGATATTCCGCAAAAACTAAATATTTAAGAGACCCAAATCTTTATCAGCAAGAAATAGATAATAAAGTCAGAAACGCCGCCAAGAGAGCGAAAATCTATCAAAAAATAAATGATTATCCGTATTTATTCCATATCGGCGCAGGCTTTTTTATTTTCTGCCTTGTTACTCTTTTACTGGTATATTTATTAAAAACTAAAATACCGCCGCCCGAACCGATTCAAACTACCGCGCCGATGGCAACGGCATACCCTGAACCGACAACGCCCGCGCAGCTGCTCGAAAGAGCCAAGATGGTAACCGGTGCATCGCACAGCCCGACCGCTTACCGATGGCTCAAACAAATTCCTAAAAATGCAAATGAATACCCCGAAGCCCCAAAAATGATTAAAGCTGAGGATGAAAAATTAAAACGTGAAAATCTAAACAAACGATGAAGATATTCAGAAGAGTGTCCGCTCGTTAATTATTCCCGCGCGGGCGAGCTTCCCGGTCGCATTTAATCGTCTTCGTTTTCGCTCTCATCCGCTCCACCGTCGCCGTCCGATTTTTCGCCGTAAATTTCCGCGATGGCTTCCTGTATATCAAGCGAAAGACCGCCGCCTAAATTAACTTCGCGGATTTCCGTGATCCTTCCAAAAATTGAATCTTGTATCTCGGTGAATGCGCGGGTATTTCCTTTCATCGCCGATTGGATTTGACCTAACGCCATCGCCTCGTGAAGTGAAACGGTTAATTCTTTGGTTTTATTCTGTGGGTTCGGAACTTTGATCTTGATTTTAAGCAGACGTTCAAAAACTGTTGAGCGGTTCGGGATTCCCTTGCGCGATTTCGCGGCAACTGGCGGCTGATTTTCGCTTGAAAACCGCGTTTTTTCTCCTTCTTTTGCAAAATCTCTTCTGGGCATCTCGTCGTTATAGCCGTCAAATAGCCGTCACTTTCAATCGCGCGGTTCGGTATTATACCTCTTTTATCTCCGGCAGTGCGCGCCGGTCTTTCCAGACATGAACGATTTTACGCGAATTCGCGGGACAAACAAAATCTTTCATCAATTCGATTTCAGTCTTTCCGGGGAAACGATTTGATTTGACTTGAATAAACAAAATCTCGGTTGCCGAAATTCCGATCACATCAAACACGCCGATACTTCCCGCCGCCCGAACGCAGTTGTAACCGTCTGCCAAAAGCATTTTTATGGTTTTATGTTCGTTGCGATTTCCTTTTGCTTTGGTCTTCATTTGTTGGTTAAGGTTTCACTCCTCGGAATATTCAAAGAATAATATTCATTGAATATTATTCATACTTTATTCGGACCGGGTTAATTGCCCGGACGTGCCGAAACATTGCCCAACCCAATCTAGGCAAATCTGTCAAAAACAATCTGCCGAACATTGTTAAAATCTGTTATTTTGGCTTCGGCTTCGGCTTCGGAAAGTCCGCCGTCAATCATCAGGATTGATTTTTGCTCTTCCAAAACCTCTTCAAACTTTGCGAATAGATAATCATCGGAAAGGATCGAATCAACCGCCTCATTGTAGCAGTCAGCATAATTATTAAATTCGTTTATTTCGCGTCGTTCGCTTATTAAATAGTCCGCCAAATCATAGCCGTTTACCTTCTGCGAGTCCGTGGCTTTGTTTTCGATAAGTGCTGACACTTTCACCGCAAGACCGAGCCGCCGCGCATCATGGGCGATTTCCCGCCATCGCGTGAAGCCGTCCGCGTCCGGGTAAAGAATGATTTGCCGATCCGCGAATCTTTTCAACTTATCGGCTTTCAAGTTCAGCTTTCCGCCCGACGCCAGCCAAACGAATTCGGAAAACCACATTGAAGCAATAACCGCCGTTTTTTCGGCTTCGACAATCGCCACGGGTTTGGAAGCTTCCGAGCGCAAAAGATGTTCACCGAAAAAACATTGCACCAAATTAAAATCGCTGCTGAGTTGTCCTTTCCGTTTCATTTGCGCGTGAATCCAATTCGTTTTGATCTCGACCGTCACGCCGTCCGGATTTACGAAAGTTTCGGCAATCCGCTTGCCGGTCTGTGAATTGTAAAGAATCGTTTTCCCGGTCCGAATGTTCCGGGCTTTATCAATCTGCCAAAAGATAACTTTATTGTGATCGGTGCCGAGAAAATAACGGCTGACCGCTTGCCAAACCGTTTCTACATCATCAGAGAAAAGCGTCAAAAGAAATTGCACGAAAGAGTTTTGCTCATAATTTCCGAGCGAATCGCGCAGAACTTCAAAACCGATAAAGTCCGGCTTTTTTGTTTCGGGCTTCGGTATGAATCGCGGTTTGTTTTGCCGTGGCTGAAAGCCCGGATTATCGATAAAGAATTCTTTCGGCGTCCGATGATAACCGCATTTCGAGTCACGGTTGCACTTTCCGACCGTTTCATCTAAATAGTTGCCGTCGGCGTCAATATACCGGGCAAATTCGCGCCGTGTGCCGCAGCTCGGGCAAGTGTGCCGCGTGTTCACTCCTTTATATTTTTCGAGTTCAAATCTCATAATGCAGAGAAAGAAAAAATGTTTTTTCTTGGTTCACTTTTTTCACTTTTTTCACTTTTGAAAATTGTAAGAGTGAAAAAAGTGAAAAAAGTGAATGTAAATAAAACATTTTTTCTTACCTCGACACCTCCAAATAAACTCTGTTTCCTTCATTCATCTGATCAACTTGAAAGCCGTTAGACTCGAGTCTTCGTTTGAAATTCAATTTCTTCAAAGGCGATGCGCCGTCTTCCAAACAAAACGCCCGGTAATCTGTGTATAAATTTTTGAGCAAAATATAATTGCTTGAACTTGGTTTGTATGAATTCTCGGCAATGAAGCAAGCCGCGCTGTCAGATTCACGTTTGTAATTTTCGAGCGTGTCTTTGACGATTTGGCTTTCGGTGAATTTTTCCGCTTTGAGCAAGCGTTTCAAACCGTCAATAATCCAGTTAAAAACCCCGTCAAGTTCCGTTTTGATAATTTTACCCGCAAGCGTTTTATCTTGAGCCGTTTCGTGAATCGTGACGCGAAATGGAATTATCAAAAGCCGCCTAAAATATGCGTGTTGATGATCAAAATCTTTCGGCAGTTCATTGCAGTTGAAAGCGAGTTTTGCATAATTTTCCATCGTGAAGGAATTGCCGTATTTAAGCCGCGCCTGAATCGGTTCGGTCGAGACAAGATTTTTAAATTCGTCGCGTGTGCGCGTGGCGGTAATCTCCGAGCCGTAATTGAGAAGTTTGTAGGCAATCAAAGCCCGGTTGTGTTCTTCCAGCAGATTCGAGAGTGAAAAGTTTGAGATATTTTCTTTTCCTAAAAGTGCATTGATTATGTTGAATAAAACACTTTTACCGTTTGCGCCGCTTCCATACAAAAGAAGTGCTTTGTCCATTGCCCATCCTTTTGTGAAAACATAGCCGAAAAATTCGGCGACGATGTTCTGCAATTCCTTTTCCGGCAAAACTTCGTCCAGATATTTTTGAAACAAAGGGCAAGCGGCTGTTTCGTCAAACTCAAACGGCAACTGATAAGTAAGAAAATCTTTTGCCCTGAATTCCCGTAAGATTTGAGCACTTTTCGATATTTCAAACGTGCCGTTTTGCAGATTGATTAAAACAACATCACTGCGCGGCTCAATCGGCTCAAAATGAGCTGCTGAAAGGAATTGGTTGTAAAGCTCATTTTTGAATTTATAATGCTGCGCTTCGAGTGAATGGACGCTTAACTTTTCTGCGACATTTCCGAGAAAATTCTTAATAGTTTCGCGGTTTAGTTCTTTCCAGTAGGCACCGTTAAAAGCAAAAATAAAATCATCTTTCCGGGCAAGATCAAGATTTTCCGCTTTAACCTTACTTAGAAGTTCCTTAACGCATAAGACAAGTAGGTAGTGGCTCAATAAAGAGAGAGGAGCTATACTCTCTCATATGGTCAACCTAAAATGTTATCATTGTCAAAGCGAAAACATCGTCCGTAATGGCAAAACTAATAATGGCAAACAACGCTATTTGTGCAACAACTGTGGCA
>JANPDZ010000128.1:0-5242 GCA_031431735.1 Acidobacteriota bacterium
GTAGATCCAATTTTGGATTTTAGATTTTGGATTTTGGATTCTCAAACAACTCGAAGCCTCCGGTTTTCGCCTAAATTCAGAGTTTGGCTTGACAAAAAATCCGACATCCGACATCCGACATCCCAAATTTGGATCTACTGAATCTCTCCAATTTTCAGGTAATGAAGATTTTTCATTTTCGGATGGCTCATATTCTGTAATCTTTACTACTTTTCCGGCAAAGACAGCTTTGGAATTTCTGAAATCTTTTCTTAACGGCGGAATACTAATAGAACAAGCAGTTACGGTTTGAAAACAAAATATTAAAACCAAAACAAGCGATGTGAAAACGCAAAAACTTTGTTTCATAAATTGACCTCAAAATCTATTTTACTTGTTTGATGCAGTAAGGTTTTAAACGGCTGTTTCGATAACAAAATTAGAAGCTATCTCAAAAAAAAACCATCGTTTAGACAGCGGTCTTTGACCGCGAAACCGTTGAAATTATTCCTTGAAACGCGGTCAAAGACCGCTTGCTTAACTGTCCACTTTTATTTTGAGATAGCTTCTACTTATCAGGGCGATAAATCAGGCTTCTTCATTTTCCTTAATTTCCCGTTCGATTTCTTCTTGATGCGAACGCACAAATGCCCACGCATTTGTTAAATCTTCGGCAGTTAAAGTCGGAAAATTCTGCAATAATCCGGCTTCAGAAACGCCGAGCCGCCGCGCATTTTCCAAAAACCAAACGGGAATTCGCGTTTTCTCGATGCAAGCCGAGCCGCCGCAAACGCCTTCGGTTTTTTCGATGCCTTCAAATTCATCGCTTAGATCGCGGACAAGCCATTGGAGAAGTTTGACCTTTTCGGAACGCGACATTTTTGATACTTCAATTTCCTGCACGATACTCATAATGCAATTCTAACTCATTTTTTGGCAATCTCAACCGCTTTTTTAACTACAAAATTAGTTTGCAGATTAACACATATCACCACAAATCAATATTGCTTTATCGGCAACATTCGTTCTAAAATTGAGTTGAAAGGAGTTTTTACAATGATCGAACAAACACTGATTCAAGAAATTCACACACTTCCCGAAAGTTTGAAACAGGAAGTTTTGGATTTTGTCCAATTTTTAAAACAAAAGCAAAACATTCAAACCGAATCGCCGAAACCGCACAAAAAACGTAAAGCCGGAAGTGCAAAAGGAATGTTCGTGATGACCGAAGCCTTTGACGAACCTCTTGAAGACTTTGCTGAGTATATGTAAGTATATGTAAATGAAATATGTAATTGATACTCACGTCTTTATTTGGTTTGTTGAAAATTCGCCAAATCTTCCTCAATCAGTAAAAGATTTGATTGAAGATGAAAACAGCGACATTTTTATCAGTATTGCCAGCCTTTGGGAAATTTCTATTAAAACATCTATTGGAAAACTTCCAATGACTAGAAAATTTGTGGAACTAATTGATGTCTTAAATGACAATTTAATCGAAATTTTGCCAATCAACTTTGCGCATACTTTGGAAAATAATCAACTTCCTTTTCATCACCGCGACCCGTTTGACCGAATTATTGTTGCTCAGGCGATTGTCGAAAATATTGATTTTATTAGTGCTGACGGCGTTTTTGACGATTATCTGAAAGGAAAATCAAATCGTCGAATTTGGTAGATTTTCCAATGCTTTCTCAATCACAAATTCATTTTCAGCCAAAGCCTTTTCAGCCGCTTCACGCGATACATTTGCTTTTTGCATGACGATCGCCACGCGCAGATCATTATTTGCTTCGTTCAAAAGTTTTTCTGCGAAAGTTTCGTCTAAATCGGTTTCCGTCATTAAAATCCTGACAGAGCGTTCTTTAAGTTTTATGTTCGAAGATTTAACGTTCGTCATCCGATTGCCTTTGACGTAGCCGAGCCGGATCATCGCCGTTGTCGAAATCATATTCAAGATCAATTTTTGCGCGGTTCCGGCTTTCATCCGCGTTGAACCCGTAATTGCTTCTGCACCGACGACCGCGACGATCGAAATTTCCGCCGATTTTGTAATTGCCGAATCGGGAACACAAGTGATTGAGGCTGTGAAACAACCTATCTCGCGCGCATAATCAAGTGCGCCGATGGTGTAAGGCGTTCGGCCAGAAGCGGCGATGCCGATGACCGCGTCTTTTTTCGTCAATCCGCGATTTTGCAGATCCATTTTGCCCGCTTCGCGATTGTCTTCAGAGCTTTCGGTCGCTTTGTAAAGCGCGTCGTAACCGCCCGCGATGACGCCTTGCACCAAATCATAAGAAACGCCGAAAGTCGGCGGAATCTCGCTCGCATCCAAAACGCCAAGTCGTCCGCTTGTTCCTGTCCCAATGTAAAAAAGCCGTCCGCCGTTTTTTAATCTTTCGACGATATTATCAATCGCTTGAGCAATTTCCGGCAAAACCATTTCGACCGCCAACGCGACTTTTTTATCTTCGTCATTAATTAAACGAATCGCCTCATGCGTCGAAACATTGTCAATGTTTTTGGTATTTGGATTTTCTTGTTCGGTTACGGGCAGCATTAGTAAATTGTGAAGTTATATGAAACCGTTTTTGTTACCGAATAAGGAACGCCGTTTTTCTTAGCCGGTACAAACCGAATGTTTTTCGCAGCGTCAACTGCATTTTCGGTTAAACCATGTGATAACCCTGCAACTACGGAAATGCCGCCGATTTGCCCATTAGCTAAAAACGTAACTCTTAACACGACGTTTCCCTGAACCAAATTCTGACGTGCGGCATCTGTGTAATTAGCGCGAGGTTTGGAAAGTATTTTTAAGCTGTCGGTAGTAGTGTTCCTGGTTTTAGGCAAAGTTTGGATAGTATTGCCTCCATCTCCGATACCGCTACCATCTCCGTTACCACTACCTTGACCGCGACCTATTCCCATCCCGCCGCCGGAACCTTGTCCGCGCCCATTTCCGTCAGAGATACCATACGGATATTGTTCGGTTTCTTCGACTTTTTTGTTGGTTGTTGCCGGAACCAAAACTATCGAAGGATTTGTAACTTTGGCGACTTTGCATTTGGTTCGATAGACGATTTTGCCGCGCTCAAAACATTTTACTAATTTTCGCTTGACAGGTTTTTTGACAACTTTTCGTGTTTGGGCAAAACTTTCAAAATTGCCTGCCAATACGAAACAAAATGCGATTGCCAGTAAAAAAAATCGTTTCATGGAGTTTCTCCTTTTCAAAATATGTTTCTTGAACATAATCCAAATCGTCAAAAAAAACAAATATTTTTGCGATAGTCGCCGTAATGCATCAGTGAAAAGTGATTCTCGCAGAAAACGAAAACTGAAAGACTGGAGCGCAAGCGTCCCCGCTTGCCATGAGCGTCGCTTCGACGCGAACAAGCCTTGTTAATTTTTACGGTTCTTGACTTGCAAAGGTCTTTTTCGCGCTTTCGCGCTCTTGGCAAGCGGGGACGCTTGCGCTCCAGTCGTTATAACTTATCACTGACGCATTACTCGTCGCCTCAGTTGTCGAAACCTGATCAATATTCGCGGTATTCGGATTTTCTTGTTCGGTTTCGGGCAGCATTTTAGTAGATTGTAAACGAATAATCGACTGTTTTTGTGACTGACACACGTTTTTGGTCTTTTATAGCAGGTTCAAATTTTATTTTCTTTGCCGCTTCGATTGCCGCTTCGGTTTTTCCACTACCCAAGCCGCTGATAACGGATATTGAGCCAATTTTGCCCGAAGTTAAAAATGTTACTCTCAGAACGACTTTTCCTTGTGAACAATCTTGACCATCGGGAAAAAGCATAGGACGCGGTTTTTCGAGAATTTTGACCGGCAAATCAAATTTAATCGATTTCTTTTCATACTCTTCAGATAAAATTCGAATATCGTTTAATTGCTCATTTGAAGTTTGAGCGGGCTGTAATTTCGGACGTTTTCTCACAGTTTTTTGAGCAACTGTCAGAATCGTAAAGAAACATAAAATAAAAATTAAGAAGGTGAGTTTTTTCATCGTTTTCCTCCGTTGCCGTTATTTTCAAAAGCTTTCTGCGCCGCCGAATATGCGGGTTGGATGAGTTTATCAACCAAAAAGGCTTTCGGCGCAATTGTGTGAACCGTTTGAAGCAATGAATCGGTGACAAGGTTGCCTGACTTGAAAACGCTTCCGACCAAACTGATCGGAACTTTGTTGCGTTGCAATTTTAGGTTTTTGATAACCGCATATGCCGCCATCCCGAGTTCAAATCCGGCTTCGCGCAAAATCTCGATGGCAACTTTGTCGCCGGTCAGAGCAGTTTCGGCAACAAGCCGCGCAAAACCCGCGATTCTCGCATTATCAACCTGCGGCGCGTAAATCGCGACCGATAGATTTTCGATCTTTCCCGCCCGGAAATAATCAACTGCGATGTCGCTTAATTTTGTTGGTTTTCCGCGTCCGTCCGATGCTTTGGCGATTTTGTGAAGTGCATTCAGAGCGATTCCCGCGCCGCCGCCTTCGTCACCCGCGATCGGTCCCCAACCGCCCGCCGAAACCTTTTCGCCTTTTGAATTTTGACCGATGCAAACCGAACCTGTGCCGGCGATGATGACCAATCCGGCTTTGTTTTTGCCGATGCCGTAGAGAGCGATCTCGGCATCGGTCGTCACTTCAACCTTTTTGATATGAAGTCTTTCGGTAAAGCGTTCACGGATTCTTTGGCGCAAATCCAAACGACGCACACCGGCGATCCCGAGCGTTGCCGAAACGATGTCGCTGCGATTGAGGTTGGCTGAATCGCAAGCCGAATAAACGGCGGAAATGATATTGGCAACTGCTGTTTCGATCCCGACGCGCAATGGATTTGAAGCACCGGCGATGCCTTCGCCGACGATTTGCTGCGCCTGATTGATAATGACGATGCGCGTTTTTGTGCCGCCGCCGTCAACTCCGAGATAGAGATTGTGGATTCGCCCGAGGTTTTTTCTTTTAGATGTCTTTGGCATATTTTCGGCGCGACAACTAAAAAAAACACTTGTCGGTGAACGAAATAATTAATTTACTATTCTAATTATCCTTGACATATAATCAAAACTAAAAGATTTTATATATACGATAAGACTTTGTGATAAGGATGAGGGATGAAGGATAAAGGGATGAGGGATGAGGGATGAGGGATGAAGGATGAGGGATGAGGGATGAGGGATGAGGTATGAGGGATGAATAAAACGTTTTTGAATGTGAAAGCTGCACTTTTATTTTTTTATTAATAAATGAAA
>JANPDZ010000129.1:0-9062 GCA_031431735.1 Acidobacteriota bacterium
AAACGCTAAAAGACGCTAAAAAAAGCGAAAATGATTCAATCTAATTTTCTATTTCGTGTCTTTCGCGTCATTTCGCGGGCAACTTTCTTAAAAAGTTCCAACAAATTCCAACTAAGCAATAACTATGCCGCTCAGTAATGACGAAACATACGAAAAAAATCATTTTATTCAAATCTTTTTTCTTTTTTTCGTGCCTTTCGTGTGTTTCGTGGGCAAAAATCTTAAAATATTTGATGATTTTAAAGTAGTCAAAACATATGCCGCTCAGTAATGGCTTTTCGTGTGTTTCGTGGGCTAAAATAAAAATTATGCCTGTCAGAAGACCTTTTAGTTTCAAACAATGGATTGACGAACATCGTCATCTGCTCAAACCGCCGGTCGGTAACAAATTAGTTTACGAAGATGCGGAATTTATCGTCCAAGTCGTTGGCGGACCGAATTCGCGCAAGGATTATCACTTTGACGAAGGCGAGGAATTTTTCTACCAGCTCGAAGGCGATATTCTCGTCAAAATTCAAGAAGACGGCAAATCGGTTGACGTGCCGATCCGTGAAGGCGAGATTTTCCTGCTGCCTCCGCGCATTCCGCACAACCCGATTCGCGGCGCGAACACGGTCGGACTCGTCATCGAACGCCAACGCCGGAGTGGCGAATTGGACGGTTTGATGTGGTTTTGCGAAAACTGCAACGAAAAACTTTACGAAGAATATTTCGTTTTAACCGACATCACGACGCAGTTTCAAGGTGTTTTCAAAAAATTCTACAATGATGAAAATTTGCGAACCTGCAAATCTTGCGGAAGTGTGATGAAGTCGCCGCCAGTTGTGTGTTAAATTTATTGACATACATATATTATACATATACTCTTAAATTATGTTCGTCTGGGACGAATCAAAAAAGCGAAAAGTTATTGAAGAGCATAAAGTTGATTTTGCTTTGATAACCGATATTTTCGATGATCCGTATGGAATTTATCGTGAAGATTTAGAGCATTCGGAAGATGAAATTCGCTATTCCGTAACAGGTGTAACAGCCGAATACGGGTTGGTTTTTGCTGTATTTACATACACGGATAATAATGAAATCCGTTTAATTACAGCAAGACGCGCTGAAAAATGGAGGGTAAAGGAATATGAAAAATGATGATTTTGATGAATCAATTTTAGATGATGAAGAAGAATTCAATAAGCGTTTTAAGAGAATCGAGCGACCTGCATTTTTGGATAAAATATTAAAAAATAAAGAAGCCAAAAACCGCATCACGATTTATCTCGATGCCGATATTGTCGAGCATTTCAAAAATGAGGCTGAAAATTCCAAAATAGGTTATCAAACCCTGATCAACCAAACTTTACGGGAAAAAATCACCGGCACGCCAGCAAATAAAAATGCCGACGAACTGATTGAAAAGCTCTTGCGGGACAAAAACGCTTTGAGCAGATTAAAAGCCGAATTGGAAACGATTTAATAGATTTCAAATACTTTTACGAAAATTACGAAAAATCTGGATAAACAAAAGTATGGGAAAAAAACTCACGGTATATATGATTGATGGCACAGAATATGGACCCAGACTTAGTGAAATAGGTAATTGGGTTGGCAAAGCGATTTATAGTCCAAGATCATCTATCAACAATATTATTGGAAGATTAGAGTTTGATAATCCTGGAATATATTTCTTAAAAGGTGATCCGAGAGATGAGGCTTTCGATGAAAAAATTTATATCGGAGAAGCTGAAAACATTAGAACAAGACTGAAACAACACCTAAGCGATCCGTCTAAAGATTTCAAAGAAATTATATTCTTCATAAGTAAAGATGAGCTTTTAACAAAAACTCAAATAAAATATCTCGAATCAAGATTGGTTCAACTGGCAATTGACGCTAAAACTGCTGAAATTGAAAATGCTAATTCTCCGGCGTTACCGACATTGCACGAAGCAGATATTTCAGATATGGAGTATTTTTTGGATCAAATGAAGTTGATTCTTCCTGTAATGGGATTTAAATTTTTGATTCCCTCGACAATTCAACATTCAGAACAAAATAGCTCAACACAAACTAATCAAGATATAATTAAATATGAGATTAGAACAAACAGCTTCAAAGCAAGAATGTATGAATCGGATCAAGGATACATCGTAGAAAAAGGAAGCGAAGCAAAAAAAGAATTATCTGCATCATGTACTGTGACATACCAAAAATTAAGGAGAAAGTTACTTGAAACGCAAATAATGATAGAAAAGGGAGACAAAATTGAATTTGCTGAAGATGCAATTTTTAGTAGTCCAAGCGCTGCGGCAAATATGGTTTTAGGAAGAAACTCGAATGGGTTCACAGAATGGATTACTAAAACTGGAAAGACGTTTAAGCAAATACAAGACGAAATAAATGAATAGCAATGGCGACGCTTTTAGATGAATTAACACAACTTATTTCCGCGCTCGACGAAAACGAAATCGAATACGCGGTGTGCGGCGGTTTGGCTTTGACGATTCACGGTTTTCCGCGGGCGACTTTTGATATTGATATTTTGATTCGCGCCGAATCGCTTGAAAAAGTCTATGAAATCGCGGCGCAATACGGTTATGACATTCGCGGACTCGATATGTCGTTTAAGGAAAGAGCCGTTGAGATTCGCCGCGTTTCCAAGATTGATGACGACGGCGAAGTTTTGCCACTTGATTTTTTGTTGGTTACGCGGCACGTTGAAGATGTTTGGGAAACAAAAGAAAAATTGATTTGGCAAAACCGTGAATTATGGATCGTATCTCGTAAAGGTTTGATAAAAATGAAAACTCTCGCGGGCAGAGCGAAGGATTTAATTGATATTGACAGGATAGAAAATGAAGAAAGTTGATATGTCCAGCGAAGCGATTACCAGACGTTTGCGCCAAACCGATCAGTTGCGCAAACTGTCGCTGTCTTTGATGAAAGCAAAAAAAGTTTCGGACGAAAAAGCCATAAGCTCGGAAAAAATTATTATGCCCACGAAATACACGAAACAACCGAAAAATATTTAAAAGATTTTCCTTGCTTTTTTTCGTGATTTTCGTGTATGCGCGCAGGCAAAGATCTTATGCTGAAAATTGATATTCACACACATATTTTGCCGAAAGACATTCCGAAGTGGAAGGAAAACTTCGGCTACGGCGGATTTATCACGCTCGAACATCATAAGCCGTGCTGTGCGCGAATGCTCAAAGACGACGGACATTTTTTCCGTGAGATCGAATCGAATTGCTGGTCAGCGGAAAAACGCCTCGCAGAATGTGACAGTTTTGGCGTAAATGTTCAAGTGCTTTCGACCGTTCCTGTGATGTTTTCGTATTGGGCAAATGCCAATGACGGCGCGGAAATTTCAGAGTTTCTAAATGACGGAATCGCCGAAATTGTTGAAAGGTTTCCGAAAAGATTTATCGGACTTGGAACAGTTCCGTTGCAAGATGCGAAGCTGGCAATCAAAGAACTCGAAAGATGCAAAGAGATCGGACTGGTCGGCGTCCAGATCGGTTCAAACGTCAATCAATTGAATTTGGGCGAGCCGCAATTTTTTGAATTCTTTGCGGCTTGCGAAGAACTTTCGATGGCGGTTTTCGTGCATCCGTGGGAAATGATGGGCGAAGCCGATATGAAGAAATATTGGCTGCCATGGCTGGTCGGAATGCCGGCGGAAACTTCCCGCGCCATCTGTTCACTGATTTTTTCGGGTGTTTTGGAAAAGTTAAAAAGGTTGCGGATCTGTTTCGCACACGGCGGCGGTTCGTTTCCCTACACGCTTGGCAGGATCGAACATGGATTTGAGGTTCGTCCCGATTTGGTGGCGATTGATAACGCACGAAATCCGCGTGAATATTTGGGGAAATTCTGGCTCGATTCGCTCGTTCACGATGCGCTTATGCTTGAGTATTTGGTGAAGTTCGTCGGCGCGGACAAAATTGCGCTCGGCACTGATTATCCTTTTCCGCTTGGTGAGGAAATTGCTGGAAGTTTGATCGAATCAATGAATTTTGATGAAACAATACGCGCGAAACTGCTGCACGGCGCGGCTTTGGAATGGTTACATTTAGAGAAAGAAAAATTTGTCTGATTTTCTGTATCTATTTTGATTTTGGCAATTCGGCAACTGATGACAATCGCCCGTTTCCGCTCTTACACCAAGTCAAGATAGGTTAGACGTATAGGGGAAAATTATCAAATATCCATTATCAAATATCAATTATTTCGTTGGTTCTTCGTATTTGAAAATAAAACTTACAAAATAATTGAAAATTGATATTTGCTAATTGATATTTGCGTCCATCTCAAATTGAATCGGTATTAGCCTTAAGTTGCGGTATTCTGACTGCATTTTCCGCCGTTATCGGTTATTATTTGAAAAGATGACAAATTCCTTTCCGACAACCATTTACGGACCGGTCGAATCGTGGCGTTTGGGTTCTTCGCTGGGCGTTGATTTATTGAATGTTGATTCGATCTGTTCGTTTGAATGCGTCTATTGTCAGCTTGGGAAGATAAATCAGCTGACAACCGAACGCGAAGTTTTTGTTTCGACCAAACAGGTTTTGGAAGATCTGAAAAATTCGGATTGGCAAGCGGCTGATGTGATAACTTTTTCGGGCAGCGGCGAACCGACGCTCGCCAAAAATCTCGGCGAAGTAATTGAAAAAATCAAAATAATCACGCACAAACCGATCGTTATTCTGACAAATTCGACGCTTTTGCATTTAAAAGAAGTTCGCCGCGAACTCTTAAAAGCCGATAAGATTTTCTGCAAACTCGACGCCTGGTCAGACGATGTTTTGAAACGTGTTGACCATCCGCACAAAGGAATTTCGCTTGAATCAATCATTTCGGGAATCTTTGAATTGCGCCGTGAATTCGACGGTTTTCTGGCGATTCAGACAATGATTCTGCGCATCCCGAATGATTTCGAGATCGAAAAACTGGCGGAAATCATCCGCACCATCAACCCGGACGAAGTTCAGCTAAATCTGCCGACGCGCCCGATTCCGCACGATTATTTTGTCGAATCACGCGGAAACGCGACCCAATACAACCAAGAATTCAAACATCTCAAAACTATTTCCAAAGAAGATCTGGAAACGATTCGTTTGAAATTGTCTGAAATCACAAAATTGTCAATTATTACCCGTTCAGACTCCAAAAGCGGAACGCACTTTGCTAACGGTCGTGCGTCGCTGGCGGAAACACGTTAAAGAGTGGACTTTTGAACAAATAAAATTTTTATGCACAACATAGATTTGGATTTAATAGAAATGACGTTGGATGTGATGAAATATGCGATCGGCAGAATCACCAACGCCAATCCCGAACTCGGGTTTCCAAAAAAAGAAGAAGAATTAAAGGAGCTGGTCGGCAAAACAATTACGGAAAAAGGAATCGGCGGTGAAACGGCTTTTAAACTTTTTCGCGATGTTTTGATGAAAGCGAGTGTTTCGATAGATCATCCGCGGCATCTCGCGTTTGTTCCCGCTTCGCCGACCCGCGCCGCCGTCATGTTTGATCTGGTGACATCGGCTTCGAGCGTTCACGGCGCGTTTTGGCTCGAAGGCGCGGGCTGTATTTTTGCGGAAAACCAAGCGATGGAATGGCTCGTATCCTTGACGGGAATGCCTTCGGGCGCGTTCGGAGTTTTCACGAGCGGCGGCACGGAAGCGAATCTTTCGGCGATGGTCGCGGCGCGTGAAAACTGGCGCACGGCAGACGAAAACAAGAAGACGACACGGGGCATCATCATCACATCAATTTCGGCGCATTCTTCCGTCAGGGCGATGGCAAAAGTGATTGACGTTGACGTAATTAGCGTGCCAACCGAAGACCGCTTTGAAGCCGCGCAGCTTGAAGAACAAATCGCCGTTTTAACTACGGAAGAACGCAGTCGGCTTTTTGCCGTCATCGCAACGGGCGGCACGACCAACGCCGGAATTATTGATGATCTTGAAGGAATTGCGAAAATCTGCAAGCACGAAAATCTTTGGTTTCACGTTGACGCGGCTTACGGTGGCGGTGCGCTCGCGGCAAGATCGGTGCGGCATCTTTTTAAAGGAATCGAAGAAGCCGACAGCGTGACAATTGACCCTCATAAATGGCTTTTTTCGCCATACGATTGCGGCGCGGTGATTTACAGAGATCCGGAAATCGCCAAAGCGGCGCATTCGCAGGAAGGCTCATATCTCGACATTTTTTCTGACGAAGGCGCACAAGGTTTTAATCCGTCGGATTATCAAATTCAATTAACGCGGCGCGTGCGCGGACTTCCGCTCTGGTTTTCGCTGGCGATGCACGGCACCGATCGTTATGAACAAGCGATCGAACGCGGCATCGAACTTGCCCAAATCGCCGGAAAATTGATTACCGAAAACGAACACACCGAACTCGTCCGCGCTCCCGGTTTATCGTGCGTTTTGTTTCGCCGTTTTGATTGGTCGGCGGAAGATTACCGAAACTGGACATATAAAAATCACAAAGCAGGCTTCGCACTGGTTGCGCCGACCAAGGTCAGACGCAACGATGAATCTGAAACGGTCGCACGGTTTTGTTTTATCAATCCTGATACGACCGAGGACGATATTAAAGCTATTTTAGCAACGATGAATTGAAATTCTTTGCCACTTTGCGTCTTCGCGCCTTTGCGGGAAACTATTTTTTTCTCCGGCCAAGCCGCAAAGGTGCAAAGAAAGACAAAAATTCTTAAAATAAAAATATGAAAGCAATTGTAAAAAGCAAAGCCGAAGTGGGTTTGTGGCTCGAAGTCGTTCCCGAACCCGAGATCGGCATTAACGACGTTTTAATAAAAATGCTGAAAACCGGCATTTGCGGAACTGACGTTCACATCTGGAACTGGGACGCGTGGGCGCAAAGCACGATCAAGGTTCCGACGATTTTGGGACACGAACTGGTCGGCGAAATTGTCGAAGTTGGTTCAAACGTCAGCGATTTTTTCGTTGGCGATATTGTGTCAGTCGAAGGTCATCTGGTTTGCGGCCGCTGCCGGAATTGTCTCGCCGGACGCAGATTTAAATGCGCGAACACGCGCGGTTTCGGTGTCAATACCGATGGCGGTTTTGCCGAATATCTCGCCGTCCCGATGACGAATATCTGGAAGCATAAACCCGATATAAATCTGGAAGTCGCGGCGATCTTCGATCCGTTCGGCAATGCGGTTCACACCGCGCTCGCCTTTGAAGTTTTCGGCGAAGACGTGCTGATTACGGGCGCGGGACCGATCGGCATTATGGCGGCGGCGGTCGCCAAACACGCGGGCGCACGCCACGTCGTCATCACGGACGTTAATCCGAAGCGTCTCGAACTGGCGCGAAAAATGAATATCACGCTTGCCGTTGATGTCCGCGAAACTTCTCTCTCGGATGTGCAGAAACAGCTCGGAATGAAAGAAGGCTTCGATGTCGGGATGGAAATGTCGGGCAACGCTTCGGCGTTCCGCGAGATGATTGCCAATATGACGCACGGCGGAAACATCGCATTTTTGGGCATTCCATCGGACGAATTCGCAATCAACTGGAAAACCGTGATCTTCAATATGCTCACCGTCAAAGGCATCTATGGACGCGAAATGTACGAAACGTGGTATCAAATGAGCGTTCTGCTCGAAGGCGGCTTGGATATTTCGCCCGTTATCACGCATCGTTTTTCTTACAAAGAATTTGAAAAAGGCTTTGAAGTCATGCGCGAAGGCAATAGTGGGAAAGTGATTTTAGATTGGAGTGAGATTTAATGTTGTTTTCATAAATCGCCCAAATTATGTAAAAATCAAATATATGAATGATAAAATTCTACTCGAAAGAATTACGCTGAATCCGAAAGTTATGGTCGGCAAACCCGTGATTCGCGGAACGCGGTTGACGGTTGAATTTATACTTAATCTTTTGGCTCACGGCGCGACGACCGCCGAGATTTTGGATGAATACGACGGTCTAACGCCCGAGGACATTCGTGCCTGTCTGCTTTTTGCAAGAGAATCTTTAAGCCGCACGGATTTTATGCCGCTGATTTTGGAGACGGCGTAAATGCGTTTTCTGGTTGACGAATGCACCGGCTCAAAAGTCGCCCAATGGCTACACGGCGAAGATCACGAAGTCTTTTCCGTTTTCGTCGAAGCGCGTGGAATGACCGACGATGAAGTTTTGACTAAGGCTTTTGTCGAAAATTGGATTCTGATAACCAACGACAAAGATTTCGGCGAAATGATTTTTCGTGAACGGCGCACGCATCACGGCATTGTTTTTCTGCGGTTAGCTGACGAAAGAGCCGCAAACAAGATTATAGTTTTAGAGCAATTACTCGAAAATTACGGCAAAAAATTGCCCGAACAATTCGTAACCGTTACCGAAACAAAAGTGCGAATCGCCGGAACGTAATTTCTACAAAGGCTTTGAAGTGATGCGCGAAGGCAATTCGGGCAAAGTGATTTTGGATTGGAGCGAGATTTAGAGAATTGAGGTAGATTTGAATAAATTCAAAGTTCAGCAATTTATTTACTTTCGGAGAAAATGATGAAGATATTTATTGCTCTTTTATGTGTTTCGTCAATTGTTGTTATAGGCGGATTGTTTTCTTGGTGGAACAGCCAAAAAGAAACTGATCCAGATCAGCAAGTGTTAGATCAGTTAAAGAAGGCTGGTTCTGATTTAGCTAAGCTACATAATATAGAGTTCTTTTTGTATTTCCCAACAGAAGATTCTGCAAATCGTGCTGCCGAAGATATACGAAAAGTAGGGTGTAACGTAAAAGTAGAATTGGGAGCAGACAAAACTTCTTGGTTGTGTTTTGCTAAAAAAGAGATGATTCCCAAACATTCTGAACTTGTTAAATTGCGTAAACGTTATAATGAAATCGCACAAAAACTTAATGGCGAATATGACGGTTGGGGAACAGAGATAGTGAAATAATTACAATATAATTTGGAATCTCTAATCTTCTTCCCTTTTCTACTTTTAATTTTATTATTTTTTAATTATTTAATTAAGGTGGCGGGGAGGGCAAGTGCCTGTACATCGACACGGAAGGCACGTTCCGTC
>JANPDZ010000130.1:0-21381 GCA_031431735.1 Acidobacteriota bacterium
CATAATTTGCATATTCGATGTAATTGGGTTGGCGGGTATTAGTTTTTGTTTCTCGGAATTCCATAGTCCTTTCTCCAAGTTGTTGACGATTGAGTTTTTATGTGTTTGCAAAGATTCTCTTGTTATTTTTTCAAGTTTGCCCTGCGCCTCAAAATCATCAAGCCATCGAATCAAAACTAATGCTTCAGCAAATAGTTTTTCAGATTCATCGGAATTAATAACTAATTTTTCAAAAACTTCAAAAAAATCGTGCCTGGCAAGTTTTTGATGAAAGGCAAGCCGCTTTCGGTTGCGTCTGTTCAGACATTTTTCGGCAAGTTTTTTATTCGTGTGATTCGTAATTCGAAATATTTCTTTTTCAGATTGTTCAACTTCAACATTATCAATTTTAATTTCTAAAGTTAAACCGACATATCTTTCAAACACTTCACGAAATTCATAAATTGAAAGTTGAAATTTGGATTCGAGCAGTAAATTTTCAAACAGTTTTTTAATTCTTTCAATTTCTGATTCTTTTAGTGCATCCGAAACAGAAGATTTATCGAAAGCCTTTTTGTAAAAGTTTGTAAAGAAAGATTTTCTGGCAACCAATTGCAAGGCAAAAGGTATCCAAAAAATAAATCTCAAGAGCGATTTTATCAACAAAAATTTTGTTTCGAGTAAGTTACGGTTTTGTAAAAAGTAATAAACACCAAATGGTGCACCGCTTGCAAGATAAATGATAATAATGTCACGTAGATTCATTCCGAATCTATGAACAGCAATGTATATGCCAACTGAAATGCAAGTATTTTGAGATTAAACGTTCAAAGATAAAACACTGAAAATAGTGGTGTCGAATTAAATAAATTATGGAACAATTTGGTTTTTTCAAGCGTTTAGAAAATTTGCAATACGCAAAAAACACGAAAGTCTTTGCAGATTGCAAATTCAAAACATACGCAAACTAAAAAAATAAAATTTTTGCAAAAAAAAATGTAAGGTGCGTCAATACAGTGGCATTGAAATTGCAAGGCTAATATCAAGCAAGGAATAATAAGATATTTCTTAGGAATAATACATAAAAATTTATACAGAAAAAGTAAGAGGAAATTATGAAAGATAAAGCAAAAATAAAAGTAATCAAGAAAGGTGAAATGAAAGCGGCAGTGAAGCCGATCAAGCAGGTTATTATACAAAAAAATTCAAAACAAGTTGCGGCTCGGGAAATGGTTTCGACAGTGACAACTTGGGTAAATGATTTTCAACAACGAAAGCGCGACGAAACAAGACAAGCTTTTGAAAAGTTTTTTACTCCGCAACCGCAAACAAGCTGAGCGTAGCTTTTTGGCACAGAATGTCTGATTTTGCTACAGTCTTTAACAAAAACACACAATTCCAATACTTTCGGGACGGTCAGAATAGACCGTCTTTTTTTGTTTCTAATTAAAAAAAGCGAAAAATTTTGTCTTTCCAAGATAAATCTTTTAGAATCAAGAAATATTTTTGCAAAACAACGCAAAAAAATCATTAAATAACTTCAATAAATATGATCGGAAAAGTTGTAATAATAACAGGTGCAAGTAGTGGTATCGGACGCGCAACCGCAATTCAATTTGCAAAAGGCGGTTCAAATGTAATCGCTGTCGGTAGAAATGAAAAAGAATTGAATGCCTTGCGCGAGCAAGCGCAAGGCAAAAAAGGAACGATAAAAATCCATCTTGCCGATATGCGTGAGACGACACAGGTTGAAAGATTGGTCAACAATTCCGTGCAGGCATTCGGTCAAATTGACGTTTTGGTCAATTCAGCCGGTATCATTATGAATGGTTCGACCGAAAACACAACGCTTGATGATTGGGATAAAATGATGGACATCAATTTGCGTTCGGTATTTTTTATGATGCAAAAATGTATTCCTCATTTGGAAAAAACAAAAGGAAATGTAGTTAATGTTTCGAGTGTGGCCGGAACACGCTCTTTTCCAAATGTTTTGGCATATTGCATTTCAAAAGCGGGAATTGACCAATTAACACGCTGTTCGGCATTGGAACTTGCTCCAAAAGCCATTCGGGTAAATGCTGTCAATCCGGGTGTCGTTGTGTCAAATTTGCATAAACGTGGCGGAATGGAAGATAAGGATTATCAAAATTTTTTGAAAAACTCGAAAAATACACATCCCCTCGGACGTGTCGGTGAAGCAAAAGAGGTTGCCGATCTGATATATTTTTTGGCTTCTGAAAAAGCTTCGTGGATCACGGGCGCAACATACGAGATTGATGGCGGCCGCGCACAAACTTGTGCACGCTAGCCTTACTTTTGTTAGTAAAAAAGGGTCGGAGTAAGCGATATTTTATTATGAGATTTCAACTTCTGCCAAGCACTTTTGATGAAAACGGTCACGCCTCAGCGCGTCAGCATTTAGCTTGTTTTGTGGTTGACGATTTAATTGCTTTTGATGCCGGCAGTCTTGCAATTTCAACGACCGTAGAGCAAAAAAAACAGATCCGCGATGTTGTTATTTCACACGCGCATCTCGATCATATTGCTGGTTTGCCGCTTTATATTGACGATTTATTTGCGACCATCAAAAGACCTATTCAAATTCACGCCACTGCAGATGTCATTGAAATTTTGGAACGCGATATTTTTAACTGGTCAATTTATCCGCGATTTTCCGAACTCAGAAATGATTACGGTGTAGTTTTGGAATACTGCCCGTTTGAAACTGAAAAAGAGTTTGCTGTCAAGCATTTAAGGGTCAATGCAATCGGTGTAAATCATAAAGTTCCATCGGTTGGATTTATTGTTTCAGACGGGCGATCTACTTTTGCGCTGACCAATGATACGGCTGAAATGAACAGATTTTGGGAAGTCGTGAATGAGGAAAAACAACTTTCAGCGTTATTGGTCGAGTGCGCTTTTCCCAATGAACTTGATACATTAGCGTGTAGTTCGCATCATTTAACTCCAAAAGTATTAGAAAAAGAATTAGCCAAGCTCAAACAAAATTGCCCGATTTATGTTGTTAATATCAAACCAATGTATTTTGAAAAAGTTGCGGGGCAAATCGCCGAATTAAAGATCAAGAACTTAAAAGTTTTGGAAGTCGGAAAAATATACAATTTATAATTCGGTATGTTTGCCGAAATTTATTAGACATCACGTTTGAAATTTACTTGTTCAAATGCACTTTGACGATGCTCACCGGCAAAATCATAAAGAATTACACGCTCGTTTGGTAAAACCTCCTGGATACGAAAGGTTCGTTCACTGCGACTTTTGCCAGGCATTATTTCTGCCCGAAAAGTAACCGACATTTCAGGACGAGCCCAAACGCTCGGTCGAACAATTTTACGATAAAAATTTTTGAAGATACCCATAATTAATCGGCTAGATCATCTTTCTTTTTATGCTTAGACTTTCGTTTAGATGGACGCGCCTTGTCCTCGGGTTTTTCCTGCCCGATTTTGCGGGTCGGCGGAGCTGTCGGTTTACGAATTGAATCAAAAATTGGCAAATCCGGTTTTTTCTTTTTCTTACCGCTCATTATTAAAACGATACAACAGAATTAACAATCTTTCACGAAAAAATGATTCATTTATTGACAACTCGGGCAGAAACTTTCACTATTATTAAAATTTGGCTTTTAGCTATAAAATTAGTAAGTCAAAATATTTGAGAGTCAAAATTGACCGGAAAATTAAAATCCACAAATCAAAATCGTCGCTTACCGTCGCCAATAAAAAATGTTTCGGCGAATTATCGCCGTCCGTTTTGGCTTCCGGCATCCAACTATTACATTTTGGCGGTTGCCATTGCGATTGCTTTTTTCTTTCTTGTTTGGGGAGTTTTGCACGAAGGCGATGAGCAAATGCCTTGGATTCCAGCCGGAATGGGCTCAAGTATGATTTTGATCGGTGCAGTTTTTCTTCGTGAAATTGTTTTGCGAAAGGCTCGTAATCGCTATCTTTTGGTGCAAAAAAGGCTTGATTACACTTTAGACAATGCAACACTTCACACGAAAAATAATGTAAACGAGAAAAAGTTGTCATTGGAAAAAAATGCTGAAATAATAAAACAAATTCAAAAAAAGTCTGATGCGGCACGGGTATTGATGAAACTTTCTGATGGACATCAAGAAGTTTTTGAGGTTTGCTTAGAATATTTGGAAATCTGCAATAAAGAGTTGGAAACTGTCGGAACGGGTTCTCCGCGTTTGGCAGGATTAAGGCGCGGCCGTGAAATAGTTAAAGAGTTACATAAGTTTCATCTATTAACCTGGGCAGAAATAGAATCGCGTCAATTAACACAAGAAGCCAAAAATCGTGTTACAATGGCTGAAAAAACTGAAACCGCTCAAAAAGCATTGAACGTATTACAATTTGCATTAGAACATTATCCCAATGAAAGACAATTAATTGAGTCGGAAGAAGCGGTTAAAGAATTTATTACGTCAATCAGAGTTGCTCATTTTATAGAACAAGGAGAACGTTCACTATTTAAGGGAAACTACAAGCGGGCAGTCAGTCATTATAAAGATGCGCTATTCTTTCTTGCCAGAGAGAGCAAACAAAGTAAGGATACTGAGTTGCTGGCAGAGCATATTAATTTAGAAATTCAAAAGATTCTCGAGATTTCCACAAAAAATAAAAGTCTCGGCAGTAAAAAGAAATGATAAGTCAAAAATGTCCAAAATGTCGTAGCAAACGGGTTCGGCGAGGGTATCGTCCGACGCCTATTT
This sequence comes from Acidobacteriota bacterium, assembly GCA_031431735.1. GTDB lineage: Bacteria > Acidobacteriota > Blastocatellia > Pyrinomonadales > Pyrinomonadaceae > JAFDVJ01. Next base: position 4,724 of record JANPDZ010000130.1, read on the forward strand.
GGTCGAAAATATTATTTCGATATAATTTGTTATGTGACAATTGTAATTGGGAATTTATCGGCTTTGCAGTGCCCGGAACGGTTTCGGCAAAACCAACGAAAAAACCAAAAAAGATTACTCTCGAAAGTAAAAACGAGAGTTCAAAAGAAAGGGTTTTAGATAAATCCGCTTCAGTCGTCAAGAAAAACATAGTAGAGAATTTTGTTAGCAGAGAAAATTTACCAGAGCTAATAAAAGAAAGTTCGGAGAGTGTTGTTTCTAATGACAATTTAACGGGTTTGGAAACAAATGTAACCTTAAAAAAGAAGCGAAGTAATGCTCTAAAAAAACGGAAGTCAGGTGTCTAATTCAATGAAAGCCGTCATAATGTGTCGAATTTTGGGATCTATTCTTTGTATTTTTCTTTGGCAAAGCTGGACGGTTGCACAAAATCAGACTCAAATTGTAAAAACCGAAATAAAATCACAAACAGATGAAGAGTTGAATCTATTGCATTTTGGCGATTTGATTGACGTTGATGTTGTCGGCAGTTTTGAATACGACTGGCGCGGAACACTTACGCCCGAAGGTTTTATCAATGGTCTCGATGCCTTAGAAAATCGAGTTTTCGGATTGTGTCGCAGTGAAGAAGATGTGGCAAAAGATATCGCGGCAGGCTACAGCAAAATATTGCGTGAACCAAAAGTTGTCGTTAAAATTCTCGACAGATCCAATCGCCCTAATTCGACACTGTTCGGAGCGGTCAAAATTCCTCAGCGATTTCAGATAAAACGGCCGGTTTTTCTCAATGAAATAATTATTTTGGCCGGTGGTTTTACAGAAAAGGTGAGCGGCGAGATTCAGATTTTTCGTCCATCAAGTTTAAGTTGCGCTGAAAATATCAAAAATAAAAACAAGATTGCAGAAACAGATCTGAACACACGTGAAAGATATATTGCCGCCCGTCAAGACAACGGTTCACAGTTCATAAACATCAGAATTACAGATTTATTAAGCGGAAAAAAAGAGGCAAATCTGCAGATCTTAGGCGGTGATATTATAACTGTTTTAGAAGCCCAACCAATTTACGTGATTGGCGGCGTGAGAACGCCAAGACAGATTGCGACTCGTTCGCAAATGACAATCTCGCGTGCCATTGCTGTCGCAGGTGGCTTGTCGGGTGAGGCAGACCCAAAAAAAATTACGATTTTTCGGCGAATTGGAAATGAAACCAAAATAATCGAAACCGACTTGGATAAAATCAAAGCAAATCCGGCCGATGACCTTATTTTACAAGCTTTTGATATTGTCGAGGTCGCAGAAAAAGGAAACGCTAAACGAAAATATCCGCCGATTGTCAAAGTTGATGAGACAATCCGCGAAAACGATTTGAAATTACCCTTGCGAATCATTGATTGAAAACTTGTTTTGTGAAACAATCTGAACTTTTTGATTGTTTGGAAACAAAAAATTTGGTATCAATAATAAAATAGCTTTCGTTTGAGAAAGTTTGGAAATAAATTATGGCAGAAAAAGTAAGTAAATTTAGCCGCCGGTCAATCGCCCTTTTTTGGCTCGTTCTGGTGGCAATTGTGATCGGTGTTTTGATCGGGTTTGAACAAATTGCGGTGCTTTATGTATTGGCAACTTTAGCACTTGTCGTGTTGCTTTTGATTGTTGGTTTTTCAGATTTGGAAAGCGTCGGTGTTGAAAATCCCGAGTAAATTTAATGATTTGATGAATCGCCCCGCGAAAATATTGTTGGCATTATTGGCGTTATTGATTTATTCGATAACGGCAGTTGCTGATGTGCCGCAATTTGCCGATGGAGCAAAAATACCGGATCGACGTTGGAAAAAAGCCTTAATTCCGATCGCTTTTTCAAATTCGTTACTCAAACCTAATCCGGCTGTCAGATCTGACAGTGATATTCAAGGTGCAGTCCGGCGTAGCTTGGATGTTTGGGAAGCGGTTGCCAATATTGAATTTCAGGTAACCTGGACTGATAAATTATCAATTAGTCCGGCTGGCAATTTTGGTGACGGAACAAGTCTCGTGACAATTGCCCAAACCAACGAAAACCTTTTAGTTTTTGGCGGCGATGCGGTTGAAACCTCTGCCCGCACTCGTGTTTTTTTTAATCGAAAAGGCGAAATCTCCGAATCTGACATCGTTCTCAATCCGTATCAACAATTTTCGACTGACGGATCAATCGGAACTTTCGATTTTGAGTCAACCCTGACCCACGAAATCGGCCATCTTATTGGTCTCGAACATTCTTTGGTGATCGGTGCGACAATGAACGAGCATCAGGGCAAAAACGGAATTTTTAATCTTTCGAGTTTTAGTTCGAGGACATTAAGCGAAGACGATATTACCCAAATTCGGGCCATTTACGGTGCGAAAAACGATGATGATTGTTGCGGTTCGATTGACGGGAAGATTTTTCTTACAAACGGCAAAGGAGCAAGGGTTTTTAATGTTTGGCTTGAAGAATCGGAAACAGGTCGGGTGTCTGTCGGAACAAAAACAAATTCAGATGGAAGTTTTCTGTTAAAGGGTTTAGAAACTGACAAATATCGAATTTTTTTACAAGATCCTGCAAATCGGTTTGCGGGACAAGATTTGGGTGAAATCGAGGTTGTGCGGGGCAGGACTACTTTTTTTCAGAGAAAGATTACTCTTCAAACGCGAAATTTTGATGCGGAATATGCCGGATTTAATGGACAACTTTCTAAAATAGCAATTCCGATCAATAGCGGTAAATCGTATTTGATTTATCTTGGCGGAAAAAATCTTAATTCTGAAGATCTTAAAGTTGGCACAACATCTCCATTTTTTACAATTTCAAACGGAAATTTCATAAAATATGATTACGGTAAAGATATTACTGTTTTCAGCTTTGAAGTAAAATCTACAATAGAAACGCCAACCGGTGAATACACAATTTATTTACAAAATAAAGATGGGGCAATTGATTTTATGACCGGAAGCATCACGGTTGAAAAGTTTGTAAATCCTTGGAGTAGTGGAACTTTTGACTAATTATCAATAAACATCTGAATTTTTATCAAGGATTTCCAATGGTAGATAATTTAGGTTGTTCATCTACGCGATGAAGTTCAGTTAAGCAGGTGAACATAAGTTTTGCGACATTTTGTTTTCGTTCAGAGTCCACACACAAGCCGTGTTTCCGCCAGCGAAGCGCGGCGGAAAATCAAACTAAAGTTTGGACTCTGAACGAAGCAAAACACTTGATTACTTTTGCTGACCTGCTTAATTATTCAAGAAGAAGGAAAGAAATTGTTTCTGCGCTTGACCTGTCAATAAATAGTCGTAAAATTTGTTTTGTTCTATTTTTTGAATAATTTAACTGGACTTACCTCCTATTTTTGTGTTGCTATCTAAAATTATTTGATTTTTACATTAACAAAGACCGTAGATATATTTGTCTGACGGTCTTTCAATGCTTTAAAAGTGAATATGGAAAAACCTAAGAAAAGTTGGCTGCAAAGATGGATGTATCAGGGTGTTGAGGAAATTGAAGGTCCACATGAGCAAGAGGGACGGCATCAAAAACATCCTTGGTGGAAAGTGATGTGTCTGACCGGTGTTGATTATTTTTCAACACTCGGTTATCAACCCGGAATTGCATTTATCGCGGCAGGCGTATTGTCGCCGGTCGCAACTTTGATCCTGATTCTCTTAACTTTGTTTGGAGCATTGCCGATTTACTGTAGGGTAGCGAAGGAGAGTTCGCATGGTGAAGGATCGATTGCAATGCTCGAAGCTCTGCTGTCGCGTTGGAAAGGAAAACTTTTTGTTTTGGCATTGTTGGGATTTGTAGCGACAGATTTTGTTATTACGATTACACTTTCAGCAGCGGATGCGACTGCACACGTAATTGAAAATCCATTTGTCCAGGGAAATCTGCATTTTTTGGAACATCCCGTTGCCCTTACACTGGTATTAATTGCAGTTCTTGGCGCGGTTTTCCTGAAGGGTTTTAAAGAAGCCATCGGAATCGCGGTCGTGCTTGTGACAATTTATTTATTTTTGAATTTGATTGTCTTGGCAGTCGGGCTTTACGAAGTTTTCATCGCGCATCCGGAACTGCTTGCCAACTGGAAAACCGCACTTTTTACGAATAAAACCGCAAGCGGTGGAGTCGAAGCGCGGAGTTTGTTAATGATTGTTGCACTTTCGCTGATTGTTTTTCCAAAACTCGCTCTTGGACTTTCCGGATTTGAAACGGGCGTTGCCGTGATGCCTTTGGTCAAAAGTCCCAACCGCATCGGAAATACCCGAAAAATGTTGGCAACGGCTGCATTGATAATGAGTTTTATGCTCATTGCAAGCAGTTTTGTAACCAGCGTATTAATTCCCGAAAAAGAATTTTGTCCGCAGATTGCCTGTGATAATGTTGAAAAACTTCCTGACCTTCCGCAATTTTGTTCTTGTGGATCAGAAAAAGGAAAAGCAAACGGACGCGCTCTGGCTTATATCGCACACGACAAATTCGGTGAAATTTTCAGCCCCTTAATTGGTAATGTTTTCGGCACTATTTACGACATCAGCACGATTTTGATTTTATGGTTTGCGGGCGCATCCGCAATGGCGGGACTTTTGAATATCGTTCCCCGTTATTTGCCGCGTTACGGAATGGCTCCTGAATGGGCGCGTGCGACACGACCTTTAACGATTGTTTTTATCATTATTTGTTTTGCAGTTACCATAATATTTGAAGCTGATGTTGATGCTCAAGGTGGTGCATATGCGACCGGGGTTTTAGTATTGATGTCTTCAGCCGCGGTTGCCGTTACGCTTTCGGCATGGCGCAGAAAAAATCGTTGGAAATGGGCTTATGGCTTTATCTCAATTATTTTTGCATACACCACGATCACGAATGTTATCGAGCGACCTGACGGTATCAAGATAGCATCATTTTTTATCTTTACAATTATTGCCGCTTCATTTATTTCAAGGGCTCTGCGCTCAACCGAGATTCGGATTGACAACATTGTGCTTGACGAAAAAGCATTAGAATTTGTCGAAGAAATGGAGGCCGGCGATATACGCATCGTCACCAATCGCCGTGAAAAAGGCGATGTTGCCGAATATCGTTTCAAGGAACACGAGAAACGGATTGATAATCATATTCCTTCGACAGATCCGGTGATTTTTTACGAAATTGATTTAGGTGACGCTTCGGAATTCAAAGGAAAACTGAAGATTCGCGGCGTTGAAATTGACGGTTATAAAGTTTTGCGAACAGAATCACCGGCAGTTCCGAATGCTATTGCAGCATTCCTGATATATTTGCGAGATCGAACCGGTAAAATTCCGCATGTCTATTTCGGGTGGAGCGAGGGCAATCCGATTACCTATTTGATTCGTTACATATTATTTGGCGAAGGCGATACAGCGCCAGTCACGAGGGAGATTCTGAGACAAGCCGAAAGCGATCCGGAACGCCGTCCGAATGTTCACGTTGGCGGGTAATGGAATTTTGGCAAAACCTATTCTAATTCGTTGCCGTTTATCAAGAATTAGCGCAAGACTATGACTATAATCCGCTTCGGATGCGCGTCGTAGATGTAGCGCGTTCCACAGCAACCGCGTTTTCAAGCGGTTGTTTCTTTGATGTAATTAGATTTGAGATTAGAGAAAAATGAGAAACGCGTGTTATAATTGAAGACGAAGCACAGAAAAGCGACAAACTTCTCTATGCTTCTAACCGAACGAATAGATTGATTGATATTCATTATGGCTAAAGCAATTATCACAAAATCTTTCAAATTCCGCATCTCGAAACCCTCTAAAATAGTTCAAGAACGCCTTGAACAAACTCTTTACCATTGCCGACAACTCTATAATGGCGCACTTCAAGAAAGAATCGGTGCATACAAAATCAATCAAATTTCGCTGAACTATTATGACCAAGCGAATCAGCTTTCCGACATCAAAGAAACGAATCCTGAATACAAAGACATTCACTCGCAAGTGTTGCAAGACATTTTGAAACGTCTTGACAAAACTTTCAAAGCCTTTTTTAGTAGAGTCAAGAAAGGTGTCAAAGCTGGTTTCCCGCGCTTCAAAGGTCAAAATAGATTTGATTCGTTTTGTTATCCGCAAAGCGGATTCTCGCTGACTGGAAACAAATTGACGCTTTCCAAAATCGGCAAAGTAAAAATTAAACTTTCGCGCCCTGTTATCGGTAAAGTTAAAACCTGTCAAATCAAACAAGAATGTGGAAAGTGGTTCGTCATCTTGACGGTTGAAACTGCTTGTGAACCATTGCCGAAAACTGGCGAATTCGTTGGAATAGATGCTGGTATCAGCGCATTTATGACGTTGAGCGATGGCACGGAAATAGATAACTGGAAATACTATGAATCTACTCAAAAGCGATTGCGAATTGCACAACGTCGCATAGCTAGACGTAAGAAAGGTAGTAATCGCAGACGAAAAGCGGTGCTCGTTCTTCGTAAGATTCATCAAAAAATCAAGAATCAACGAAGCGATTTTCAACACAAAGTTGCTACGTATTTGGTCAAGACATATGATTTGATTTGCATCGAAAAACTTTCTATTCTTGGTATGTCGCGTGGCATACTTTCCAAACAAATACACGATGCTAGTTGGAGTTCCTTTTTCCAAAAACTCGAATACAAAGCTGAAAACGCTGGTAAAGAGTTGGTCAAAGTCAATCCCAACTACACGAGCCAAGACTGTTCCCGTTGCGGCGCAAGAGTCAAGAAAGATTTGTCGGTTCGTGTTCATCATTGTTTGCAATGCGGCTTGATTCTCGATAGGGATCACAACGCCGCGATAAATATCAAAAGGCTTGGGCAGGAATCTGCAATGATTCCACTTCAAAAAGTAAGCCATAAAGACGTAAAGTGGGCGGTTGCGCCGTGCTTGTCTTTAGAATCTCCATCTATAACCGCTTCGGTTTAGGTGGAGAGTGTCAATAAATGGGGATGTTTTTCTAAATAGCAGCTTCTGCAAAAAACCGGACGACCTTGTGAAGGGTAGAATGGGACGGTTGTATATGAATGACATTTTGCACAATGAACGGCAACTTCGATTCTTTGTTTAATTCCGGCGGCTTGAGCGGCACTGACAGACGCCAGTCTGTCATTTTTGGCTTGTTTGCAGATTTTACAGCGTTTTGGTGGATTTGTTAATCCTTTGTCGCGGAAAAATATCTGTTCACCGTTTGACCAAACAAATTCTTGGCCACAATCGATGCAGAGTATGTTTTTATCTTGAAATTCCGCTTCGTCGGCAAAGGTTTTCTCGTTAAACTCTATTAAATTGTCAGGTTCAACCATTGGTTTCATTTTCTCTCCCTGCTTTCGCGTATCTTTTTTTCAACAAAATTGAATAAAAGATTTATGGGATGCGAAAACCACTCACCAAAAAAGTCACTGATGAGCCGGAAATCTCAAAATAAGGGGGCGCGAGCCTTTTTGGTAAATTAATAGCGATCACACAATTTTTGACTGGTATAGTTTTATTGAATGAATCTTTGTTGAAATTATAACTAATGCTTTTAGGTGTCAAGGATAGGTGTAATAATTCATTAAACATTTTGTTTAGCATTCCATATTTGTTTTGAAAAAGTTCTGAATTGTCCTTAATAAACACTATTAATCCGGAAAATCAAATCGTGTCGATGGACTGTAAACTATGTTTTTGAGATAACTTAAGATTATGAAAATATTGGTTGTCGGTTCGGGCGGACGGGAACACGCACTGTGCCGTTCGTTTCAGAAAAGTAAAAGGGTTGAAAAAATATATTGCGCTGACGGAAACGCCGGAATCTCTGAAATTGCCGATTGTATTTCCATCAAACCGACGGAAATTGAAAAGCTGGCAGATTTTGCCCGATCAAATCAGATTGATCTAACATTTGTCGGGGGCGAAACATCGCTCGCGCTCGGTATTGTTGATGAATTTGAAAAAAGAAACTTAAAGATCATCGGTGTCAGCCAAAAAGCCGCGCAATTAGAAGCAAGTAAATCATTTGCCAAAGATTTTATGTCGCGGCACAATATTCCGACAGCGAAATACAAAACTGCATTATCAATCGGTGAAGCAAAGCATATTCTGGAAAGCGGATTTTTCGGAGATGAAAACGCACCAACAGTCGTCAAAGCCGACGGACTCGCGGCGGGAAAAGGCGTCGTTGTTGCCAATAACCGAATTGAAGCGATCAAAGCGATTGACGAACTCGAAGAACTCGTCGGCAAAGACGCGACCGAGAAAATTGTGTTGGAAGAATGCTTATTCGGCAGGGAAGTTTCGCTGATCGCATTTGCTGATGGCGAAAATTTCGCATTAATGCCGCCTGTTCAAGATCATAAGCGGATTGGCGAAGGCGATCGCGGCGCAAACACGGGCGGAATGGGAACCGTTTCCGATCGTAATCTTTTGACCGAAGAACAAACCGCAATAATCATTGAAGAAATCATCAAACCGACGCTCAAAGGCGCGCGAACCGAGGGCTTTGTATTTCAAGGAATTTTGTTTCTCGGTTTGATGATGACTGACAGCGGCGCAAAGGTTTTGGAATATAACGCGCGTTTCGGCGACCCCGAAACACAGGTGATCCTTGTTCAACTAAAAACGGATTTGGTCGAGATTTGCGAAGCTATTTGGGCGCAATCGCTCGATACGCTCGCAATCGAATGGCAAAAGGGAAGTGCGGCGTGTGTCGTGCTTGCCTCGCGTCATTATCCGGACAAACCGCAAACAGGTGATGTTATTGACGGTTTAGATAAAGCAAAAACTCTTGAAAAAACGGAAATCTTTCACGCCGGAACCGCCAAGGACGAAAGCGGAAACTTTATCACCTCGGGCGGAAGAGTTCTCGGCGTGACTGCGATTGGCGAAAATATTTCGGAAGCCTTACAACGCGCTTACGAAGCCGTCAATGAAATAGAATGGGACGGAATGCAATACAGACGCGATATTGGAAAATGATGTTATATTAAAATTCATTAATGAGCGGTCTGAGAATTGCTTATGTTCGGAAAAATGTAAAACCGATCAGAAACAGAACAAGAAAATAAAGTGATTTGCATAGTTACCGAAGCACAAATTCCTTTTTCTGCTCAAATAGTTTCGGTTTTACCGGCTTTACATATTAGCGGAAGACAAACTCAATGCTTTCCTTTTACATCTACAACGAAGACGGAAGCAATCGGCGCGAGAATATTACCGATTGGGCGTTGAATAAGTTTCGGGCGCAGTATGAAGGGATGAGGGATGAGGGCGAAGGGATGAATAAATCTTTTTCAGATTCATCCCTCATCCCTCATCCCTCATCCCTTACGAAGTGGGACATCTTTTATTACACTTATGCCGTCCTTCATCATCCCGAATATCGTGAAAAATACGCCGCCAATCTCAAGCGCGAATTGCCGCGAATTCCGTTTGCGCCCGATTTCCATTCATTCGCCAACGTCGGGCGCGCACTCGCCGAACTTCACGTTAATTACGAAAATCAGGCAGAATTTCCGCTCGAAATGATTGAAAACAACGCCGCGCAGGTTGATTGGACGGTCGAAAAGATGCGTTATAACAAAGATAAGACGCAAATCATCTATAACGATTTCTTAACGCTCGGCAATATTCCCATAGAAACGCACGAATATCGTCTGGGAAACCGTTCCGCGCTTGATTGGATTGTTGACCAATACAAAATCTCGACGGATAAGCGTTCGGGCATTACGAATAACCCGAACCGCGACGACGATAAGCAATATATTGTTCGTCTGATAAAGAAAATTGTCACGATTAGCCTTAAAACAAACGAAACTATCAAATCTTTACCTCCCATTAGTTGATTGGAAAAAATATTTATAACTCACCTTACGCGATTTTTGATTTTCAGTTCGGTTTCAACAGGCTTTCCGCGTGAGCGCGGCTATTAGCCCAATGGTATTAAGTTAAGCGAAAATTCGGCATTAATTGTAAAACAGGCTGTTAGCCTGTTTTCACCGTTGGCAAGCTAAACCGCAGAAAACAAAGAAGCTTCGATTATTGCAGAGGAAACAGGCTAACAGCCTGTTTTACGTTTTCTCCTTAACTTAACCTGAGTCTTGAGTTGAGAATTAGAAAGAAAATTAGACGCGGATTTGCGCGGATTTGCGCCGATTGGCTGAAAATGTTTATCAATCCGCCAGTAGTCTGTAAATTAAGTTTTTTATCATCAACGCAGAGTTCGCTGAGAACGCAGAGTTTTTAATAAATAGATAAGTAACAAGGTTTGATCAAAATAAATCTCTGCGTTCTTCGGCGAACTCTGCGTTTAAAGAAATCTTAACAAACTTAATTTACAGAGGATTAGAAATTTACTAAAAACAATCCGCGCAAATCTGCTTAATCAGCGCAAATCAGCGTCTAATTTCTTCTTTGATTTCAACTCAAGACGCAAGTTTAATTATAACTGATGTTACGCAAAAGATTTGAATTTGCGGCTGTGCCGCCCGATGTGCGGAAAGGCTGTGCCTTTCCGCGCAAATTTCTCAATTTTCTTTGCGGCTCTGCCGCCATTCGAGGCGGAGCCTCAGAGAGTTGGGATAAGCCTTTCGGAAAGGCACAGCCTTTCCGCATATCTGTGGGCGAAGCCCTTGAAAACAAATTTGCGTAACATCAGTTATAATTCTTCGCCATCCACAAATAAAATTTGCTAAACTGCAATTGTTCAAAAAACTTAAACCTAAAACTAATCGAATGCAGGAAAAAAGAAATTACAAATATTACGATTTGATAATGGCGGCATTTGTCGCCGTTTTGCTTTGCTCAAACCTTATCGGAGTGCAAAAGGTTTCATCGGTAAATCTTCCATTTTACGGAGAATACATTTACGGTGCCGGTGTTTTATTTTTTCCGATAAGTTATCTATTCGGCGACATATTGACAGAGGTTTACGGCTACGCACGTTCGCGAAAGGTAATTTGGGCTGGATTTGGCGCATTGATTTTTGCGTCGCTGATGGCTTTGGTCGTGACCTATCTGCCATTGCCGATCAATGGTTCGCCGGATAGTTTAACCGGTAATCTCGAAAAACAAAGAGCAATCGAAATGATTTTCGGACAAACGCCGCGCATTGTTTTAGCGTCATTGACGGCATTCTGGATGGGCGAATTTGTCAATTCATTTGTGCTTGCCAAGCTGAAGATCAAGACGGGCGGGAAATTTCTATGGATTCGCACCATTGGTTCGACAATTTTAGGCGAAATTGCCGATAGCGCGGTATTTTATCCGATCGCTTTTTTTGGCATTTGGTCAAACGAACAATTGATAAGTGTGATGATCGGTAATTATTTCATAAAGGTTTTATGGGAAACCGTCGCGACACCTTTTACTTACTTAATCGTCGGATTTTTGAAGCGAGCGGAACACGAAGATTATTACGACAAAGACACCGACTTTAATCCGTTTAGTCTAGAAACATAATATTTGGATCTCATTTTTATTTGATTTATGAAAAGAAGTGTAAAAGCACCCATCGGAACTGAACTTACCTGCAAAAACTGGCTAATCGAAGCCGCCTATCGAATGATTCAGAATAATCTGGACGCGGATGTCGCATTTGACCCCGATAATTTGATTGTTTACGGCGGACGCGGCAAAGCGGCACGCAATTGGGAATCGTTTGACGCGATCTTAGAGAGTTTGAAGAATCTTGAAGAAGATGAAACGCTGCTTGTGCAATCGGGCAAGCCGGTCGCGGTTTTCAAAACTCACACCGACGCACCGAAAGTTCTGATCGCGAACACAAACATCGTGCCGCATTGGGCGACGCAGGAACAGTTTGATAAATACGAACGCGAAGGGCTTATGATGTACGGGCAAATGACCGCCGGAAGTTGGATCTACATCGGCACACAAGGGATTTTGCAAGGCACTTATGAAACATTCGGTTCATTGGCGAGACAAAACGGTTGGGGAACGCTTGCCGGAAAGTTTGTATTGACCGCAGGTTTAGGCGAAATGGGCGGCGCGCAGGCGCAGGCGATTACTTTTAACGGCGGCGTCGGTTTGCTGGTTGACGTTGACAAATGGCGGATTGAGCGAAGACTTCAATTAAAACAAGTTGATGTTGAAGCGAAAGATTTAGATGATGCTTTACGGCTTGTTGAAGAATTTACCGCGAAAAAAGAAGCGAAATCAATCGCGCTTCTCGGCAATGCGGCTGATGTTCATTGGCAGATTCTCGAAAAAAATATTCTTCCCGATGTCGTTACCGACCAAACTTCGGCGCACGATGTTCTTTACGGCTATATTCCGCAAGGTCTTTCAATCGAAGAAGCAAACGAACTCCGTAAATCTAATCAAACCGAATACGAAAAACGGGCGATGGATTCGATGGCAAGGCACGTTGAAGCAATGCTCGAATATCAACGGCGCGGTTCGATAGTTTTCGATTACGGCAACAATCTCCGCCAACGTGCCAAAGATAACGGTGTCGAAAATGCGTTCGATTATCCGGGTTTTGTGCCTGCATATATTCGTCCGCTCTTTTGCGAGGGCAAAGGACCTTTCCGCTGGGTTGCGCTCTCCGGTGATAAAGAAGATATTTATCGCACCGACGAAGCAATTATGAATCTTTTCCCCGAAAACGACCATTTAACCAGATGGTTGACGATGGCGCAAGAGCAAGTCGAATTTCAAGGACTTCCGGCAAGAATCTGCTGGCTCGGCTACGGCGACCGCGCCAAAGCCGGACTCAAACTAAACGAAATGGTTGCCAGCGGCGAACTCAAAGCCCCAATCGTCATCGGACGCGATCATCTCGACTGCGGAAGCGTAGCGAGTCCAAACCGTGAAACCGAAGCGATGAAAGACGGCTCAGACGCAATCGCCGATTGGGTTTATCTCAACGCGATGATCAACTGCGTTGGCGGTGCAACGTGGGTTTCACTGCATCACGGCGGCGGAGTCGGCATCGGCTATTCGCTCCACGCCGGACAAGTCATCGTCGCCGACGGCACACCCGAAGCTGCCAGAAGAATCGAAAGAGTTTTGACAACCGACCCCGGAATGGGCGTAGTCAGGCACGTTGACGCTGGTTATGATGAGGCGATTGAATTTGCGAGGGAGAATGGTGTTAAAATTCCTATGAGGAAAGTAGGAGAATGACGATGGAAACACCCGAAATTGACTTTAATAAAATAATTTCTGATTTTCTTGGAAATCAACTAAGCCATGTTTCCGACAAAATTTTGGGAAAAGGAAAAACAATTTTCAAAGGCATTTCTGATCAAGTTAAGTTAAATCTTACAAATACATACAAAGATTATTTGACTTATGTTGCCGAGAGATATTCAAAATCTAAGTCTTTTATTTTGAAGAATGAGTCAGTGAACTTGTCAACTTTTTATGTGCCGTTAGATGTTCATTTCTACACTACTAAATTTCAATCAAAATATGATGAGATTAAAGATGTTTCCATTTCCGAACTAACATCAAAAAGTTCTTTTAATGTTTTAACTGCAAGTGCGGGAATGGGAAAATCAATGTTGATGCGTTTTCTACTTCTTGACACGCTTTAACATCTCAAGGAACTAAATAAAATTCCGATTTTTGTCGAGTTAAGAAAAATAAACAACACCGAAACGACACTTTTTCAGTTCATAAAAGAAATTCTAAAGGAAAACAAATTTACACTTGACGACGATTATGTCAATAAAGCTCTTTCTCAAGGACATTTCGCGGTCTTTTTGGATGGTTTTGATGAGATTTCATTAGAACGAAAAGAAGAAATGGGAAAAGAGATTCAGCAATTAGCGAGAAAATACAATCAAAACTTTTTTATAGTTTCTTCGCGTCCCGAAAATGAGTTTTACAGTTGGAATGACTTTAAAGTTTGGTCAATAAATCCACTTTCTTTAGAAAAAGCCTGCCAGTTGATTGAAAAACTTCCAGTTGATTCAGAATTAAAAGAGAAGTTTTTGAAGGATTTGAAAGGAAAATTGTTTATAGAGCATCTATCTTTTCTTTCAAATTCACTTTTGCTTTCGATAATGTTTTTAACCTATGGAACTTACGCGGATATTCCGCAAAAACTTAGTTTATTTTATCAACAAGCTTATGAAACTCTTTTTCAGAAACATGACTCTTTGAAAGGGGCATTTCGGCGGAGTAGAAAAAGCAAATTAGATAGCCAAGATTTTGCAAAAGTTTTTGCGACTTTTTCAATGCTGACCTATCAAGACAATAAGAAACAAAAATTCTCGGAATCTGATGTTTTGAAAGTTCTTGAGAACTGTAAACACATTTGTAATTTGGACTTTGAGCCAAAAGAGTTTTTGTTTGATGTTTTGCAAGCAGTTTGTCTTTTAATTCAAGATGGGTTTGAAATATCATTCAGTCATCGCTCATTCCAAGAATATTTTGTCGCAAAATTTGTTGTAGATTCAGAATCGCAAATGCGTGAAAAAATATTGGACAAAAACCTGCAAATTTTTATGAATGATTCTGTTCTCACCTTAATTTATGAATTAAACTCTGATTTTATAGAAAAGAAATTGTTTATTCCTAGACTTATTGAAATACTAACTGAAAGCGAAAAAAGTAATGAGGAAGATGAACAATACGTTATTTATTTGAAAAGTTGTTTTAGCGGAATTGCGTGTTATGTATACGATTATTACCCAAATTATCAGCTTAATTTTTCTGAAAAGGAAAATAAATCTGCAAATCTTTTAGGATTTATTTTGAAACGGTTTAATTATAATGAATTGACCAAAAATCATCCAAATATTCCAGAATTCTATTCAGAATTTGAAAGGGTAAATGATTTAGCGAATCTTTATGATTACTACAGCATGACTTCTAGTTCATACCCGTTACCAGTCTTTTTTGTTTCCATTGATGAGCTAATTTCTAACCAAAACTTGTTTAGCTTGTTGAGAAAAGATTCTACAATTGTATCATTTAAGGCTTATAAAACCTTAGTAAAAATCAAAAACATTTTAGAAGAAAAACACAGTAATTCACTAAATCTATTTGAAGAACTATTTGGCATAGAGTTTTGATGAGATCGTCCAAAGTTTGACAACTGCGACCTTACAGAATGTTGAATACCGCAAACCGCTAACAGTGTGGGGCGAACTTTGGATAATCTTGGACAAGATATTCGCACCGTTGCAAGCGGCGTTGCTGGCGTTGGCGATTCGGCGGAAGTTTATGCGGTGAAAAGTGAAAGCAAACGTCCAAAGAGTGAAAAAGTTTGTGGTAAAATATCACACGAGGTGAAATATGACATCAGAAGAAATTTTGTTGGAAAAATTTAAGATATTGCCGGTCAATCGGAAGCAGGAATTATTGGATTTCGCCGAGTTTCTCGAACAAAAAGAAAATGAGCGCAACATTTTGATTGAACAAGATTTAGCAGACTTAGAGGAAGGTGAAATGCAACATTCAGAAACGGAATTTGAAAACTATGAACAACTTTATCCTCGCCGATGAATATGTTACGGATACAATGGCTTTAGTTTTGCATCTCGAAAATAGGAAATCAAGCCAAAATGTAAAAGAGATTTTTGAGTCAACCGATTTGGGGAAAACTACGATTTATATTCCGGCAATGGTTTTTGCGGAAATTTTGTATTTGGCTGAAAAGCAACGAATCAGCTTGAATCTGCACGAAGTAGAAAAACATCTCAAAAACTTTCAAACTTATAAAGAAGCGCCTTTGAGTTTTGAGATTATCCAAAATGCTCAACAAATTTCGGATATTCCCGAACTTCACGACAGACTAATTGCTTCAACGGCAAGTTTCCTAAACTTAGCGCTAATTACAAACGATCCCAAAATCGAGAATTCACAATTCGTAAAGACAGTTTGGTGAATCAGACGGTTTAGCATAAAACTCCAACCTATTATTAGCCTTGCAGAATGTTGAATACCGCAAACCGCTGACAGTTTGGGGCGAACTTTGGATAATCTTGGAAAAGATATTCGCACCGCTGCAAGCGGCGTTATTGGCGTTGGCGATTCGGCGGAAGTTTAGGCGTTAGTAATGGTGAATGGTGAATGATGAATGATGAATGTCGGAAATCGGAAAGTAGCAATTCACCATTCACCATTCACCATTCACCATTAAATCAAGTTGGCGATTCGGCGGAAGTTTATGCGGTGATTGCAGTTATCAGTCAACAGTTAGCAGTTATCAATTAAAACAAGTGATGTGTTAAAATGGCAGATAGTTTGAGGTAAAAATTATGATGACCGAAGAATTGGAAACTATTGAACAAGTTGAGGAAGCTGAAGAAATGCCGTCGTTTAATCACAGTTATATTTGCACCGAAATTCTTTTGCATCTTGCGCAAAATAAAGATTATAAACCGCTTGTCGAATTAACTTTGGATATTGAGAAAGGCTTGACGCCTGATATTTCGGTCTATCCAAAGGACATGATTAAACCTAATTTTTTTCAAGACATCACCAAATACCCTGAAATGCCGACCTTAGCCATTGAAATAATCTCAGCGAGTCAAAATATCCAAGACTTACTTGATAAGGCAAAATTGTTAGTGAAACACGGCGTAAAAGCAGTTTGGACGGTCGAACCTTTTGGCAACACAATTTTTATCACCACCAAAGATGGCGAAAACCGCTTTCACAATCAAGAAATCGAGAGCGAAAACATCAAGGTA
>JANPDZ010000131.1:0-8101 GCA_031431735.1 Acidobacteriota bacterium
TTAAAGACAAACCGACAACAGCCAATCGTCGAACAGATTTGTTTTCTTTGCATTAGATTCGGATAAATCCTGATTTTGTAGGCTTTATTTCTCGTCATTGGCTGTCAATAAATTAGTCTAATGGAACAAATTTGTCCATACTTTGAATAAACGTTTATAATACCTCAATACCTTCGCCAATTTGGGGCGAAATCAAAAAACAGATTTGTTGAAAACAAAAGGCTTGAAAAATTGACCAAAAATTTGAAAATAATTAAAATGGCTTCTGGAAAATGCAGACCCCATTTTAATTATAAATATCGTTTTTGCCTATATTTACAAAGCCAATAAAAACAACCTCCAAGGTTAATTTTTCAAATCCAATTTTGGCGAAGGTATTGATACCTAAGAAATTCTTTGATGACAAGCTATTTGAATCGTTAAATAAATAAGCTATAATAACTTGAATCAGACAGAGTTTTGATGTTTATTTGCATCCAAACAGCAACTCTTTTTTAAGGAGAATTATGGAAAATTTTACAAGTACTTATGGAAATTCGGCGGCTGATGCCGCTCCCGTAGAACGCGCCCGATTCATTCGCAAAACTTATTTGCATTTGGCCGGCGCGATTTTAGCTTTTGTCGGTTTGGAATACTATTTGTTTTCGTCAGGCGCGGCCGACACGATCGCTTCGACATTGCTCGGCGGAAGCTTTTCGTGGCTTATCGTTCTCGCGTTGTTTATGGGCGTTGCGTTTTTGGCAAACTGGTGGGCAAATTCGCAAACATCCAAAACGATGCAATACCTCGGACTCGGTCTTTATGTCGTTGCCGAAGCGGTCATTTTCGTACCGCTGCTGTTCATCGCGGCGAATTATGGCGGCGGCGGCGAAACGATCATCAAAGCCGGAGTCGTTTCGCTCGGACTTTTTGCGGGTTTAACGGCAGTCGTTTTTATCACCCGAAAGGATTTTTCTTTTCTTGGTTCGATTTTGACGATCGGCGGATTTATCGCGCTCGGGTTTATTGCCGCAAGCATGATATTCGGTTTTAGTCTGGGCAGTTTGTTTGCTTTTGTGATGGTCGGATTTGCCGCTACAGCAATTCTTTACAGCACCTCAAACGTTCTGCATCAATATCAGCCGACACAGCACGTCGCGGCTTCGCTTTCGCTTTTTGCGAGCGTCGCTTTGCTATTCTGGTATATTTTGACCATTTTCAGTTCTTCGGACGATTAAATTTGTACCTTTGTTATTTTGAGTTTGGCAGTTTGCAGAGTAATCTATCGCAGACTGCCAATTTTATTTTAAAGGACGAAAATATGAAAAAAAGTTTTCTTAGCATAATGTTCCTGCTTGCTTTGGCGGCGGTTTCGCTTGCCCAAACACCGCAGGCACCGCAGACAAAATTAAAGGTCGGCGATACCGCGCCCGATTTTACATTGACCGACACCGCCGGCAACAAGGTCAAACTGAGCGATTTTCGCGGCAAAAAGTCGGTCGTGCTGGCGTTTTACATACTCGCTTTTACAGGCGGCTGAACGAAGGAATTACAAGCATATCAGGCTGATATTGCTAAATTCGACGCGGCCGAAACACAGGTCTTCGGAATCAGTATGGACAGTTTTGCGGCAAACAAACGATTTGCCGAAGACATCAAGGTAAATTTTCCGCTACTCAGCGATTGGAAACGCACTGCTACCAAAGATTACGGGCTTTACAACGAAGAAACAGGCTACGGCACCCGTGCCACGTTTGTCGTTGATAAAGAAGGAAAAATCCAACATCTCGAAGTCGGGCGCACGGCGATTGACCCGACCGGCGCATATCAGGTTTGTGATCTTCTGCAAAAGAAAAAGGAAATGAAAAAGCCGTAAAGATTTTGGTCTTTGGTTTTTGGTCTTTGGTTTTTGATTCGATTTAAGCAATCGAGAACTTACAATCAAAGACCGAAAACCAAAAACCAAAGACCAAAAACCAACTTTCTTCCATTTATTTCGCAAAATTCGCCAAAATTCATTGCCAGTTTCGGATTTTCGTCATAAAATTATTTCACCACGGTCAAGCAACTACAATCGGAGGTGGCACATCATAAGCAGCGAAGATTTACTGAATTCAGAAAACAATTTTTTAGGAGCAGATATGGACTTAACCTCGGTTATTGATCGTGATGCCGCATTTGGTGTTGAAGAAAGCACCAGCATTCCTTTGATTCAAACTCCAACGCTTGCCGAAAACCAGCCGATTGAGGCAGACGCGCCCGATTTGCAACTGACCAAACTGGCGGCTGCGGGAAATCTCGCTGCGTTTGAAATGCTTTATCAACGATACAATCGCCGGACTTATTCGCTTTGTTTGCGAATGACGAACAGCCAAACCGAAGCCGAAGATCTGACGCAGGAAGTTTTTATCCAACTCTTCCGCAAGATCGGAAGTTTTCGCGGAGATTCGGCGTTTTCGACGTGGCTCCATCGCCTGACGGTTAATCAGGTCTTGATGCACTTCAGAAGAAGAAGTGTCAAAAACGAAAAAACCTCGGATAGCGGCGAAATTCCCGAACAGATAGTTTCGGGAACAGCCAACCCGAACAAGATGTTTGTGCTTGATCGCCTCGCTTTGAACAGAGCCATCGAGCAACTGCCGCCGGGTTATAAAAAAGTTTTTATTTTGCACGATGTCGAAGGCTATGAACACGAGGAAATTGCCCGGATGCTCAAACTGTCGGTCGGAACATCGAAATCGCAACTGCACAAAGCGCGCTTAAAGCTGCGCGGCTTGTTAATCAAGCGAAATGACTGAAAACTTTTCCGATCGCACAGGCAACCTATTGATTTTTCGTGCAATCTATTAAAGCGTAAGTCATTAATTTGGCGGATGGTTTAGCAAAACCGATATTAAATTTTATAGATAAAGTAAGAGATGAACTGTGACCATTGTCAACAATTGATAAGTGTGTTTCTGGATAACGAACTTGATGATTTGAGTTCGACAAACGTCCGGGAACATCTTGCCGTTTGCGAGGAATGTTCACGAGTCTGCGAAGATTTGGCAATGATTATGGATTTTTGCCAACTCGAACAGGATGAATCGGTAATTCCGCCGAATCCGCAAGCCCTCTGGTGCCGCATCAACAACGTCATCGAAAGCGAAGTCCAAGCCGAAATCTTCAAGGAAAATAAAGAGAAAGCCCAAGCTGAAAAACAAACAGGCTGGATTCCGCGCCGTTGGAATTTTTCTTTTATGCAGGTCGCTTCGGCAGTTTTGGGGATTGCCTTGATCAGTTCGATCGTGACGATTATCGGCATCAGAAATTATGTCGTTCCGACAGACAATGATATTTCGGCAAATTCCGAGCCGTCGCTTTTTGAAAAAGTTTTAGGCAAAGTCGGGTTGATGGAAACGCCGCAGCAAAAACGTGCGCGAGTCTTAAAGGATCGCGAAACGGCGATTGATTATTGGAACAAACGGGTCGAACTTCGCCGTGCGCAATGGAATGCCAATTTGCGCGATGCTTTTGACCGGAATCTGAACGAAATCAATCAAGCTGTTAATGAATACACTGAGATTTTACAGGAAAATCCGCAGGATGATCTTTCAAACGAGATGCTCGATTCGGCTCTCAATGAAAAAATGGATCTCCTTCGTGAATTTTCCGAACTTTAGTTTTTAGTTTTATAGCAATGATTGTGAAGTTGAACAAGTTTCTCACCTTTCCCGTGATAGGCAAGACTACGATTCTATTGAGCGTAGTTTTTTTCTTGGCGTCCTTTGCCGCGCAAGATATTTTCGCCCAGAAACGTTTTTCCAAAACTTATCCGGCAAGTAAAAATGTCCGGTTGCAGCTGACGAACCGCACCGGAACCGTCACGGTCGAAGGTTGGGACAAAGATCAGATCCAGATTTCGGCTTATCTCGAAGCACCGGCAGCAAACATTGTTCCGCAAAGTTTGAGCGGAATGATTCTGATCAATGTGATCAAGGACAACCAAGGCAGAAACGAAGTCGGCAATGTTAATTTCAATATCAAAGTTCCGCGCACTTCGTCGGTTGACATCGAAACGCGGATTGGCAATTTAAATGTCGGCAATCTGCACGGAACACTTGTGCGGGCGCATATTTCGAGCGAAGGCGACATTACTTTGACCAATATCGGCGCGGATAACGTCTCGGCAGAAAACGTCATCGGCGATATTTTCTATGACGGCGAAGTTCAGGAATCAGGAAATTACCGTTTTATCTCGACCCGCGGCAACATCAATCTGCGGATTCCTTTTAACTCTTCGTTTCGGCTCGTCGCGACCGCACCCTCGACACGCAATATCTCGCTTGGCGCTTTTTCGAGCGGCAATATGAATTTCCTCAGCGACGGTCGGCGCGTTGTCGGCAAAAACGGTGACGGCAGCGCAACCATCACCGTCACCAATCAGCGCGGCAGTATTTCGTTTATCAGACGATAAAAGTTGAGAGTTCAAACTTCAGTTTGTTTTTTTCATCAAACTAAAATTTCAACTCTCCGTTCCCTCCGGTAATGCCTCAGTAAAAAGTTACAGCAATAAGTTTACGGTCAAACTATTTTTTGCCCGCGAAATACGCGAAATACGCTAAAAACAAAAGAAAATGGAAAATAAATTTAATTTAATTTCTTTTTTTCGCGCCATTTCGCGTATTTCGCGGGCAAAATTCTTTTTCTTAACTTTTTAATGACCGATTACTCCCTCCGGCAAAAAATCTTTGACCAATTCCCTTTTAACGATTACACTTAAAACTGGTAAATCTTTTCCCTTTTGCTTTTCCGCTCTCCGTAAATTCCAACAAATGAAAAATCAAAAAACAATTCAAACGCTTTTTATCGCTTTTGCTATGCTGGTTTTTTCTGCTGTTTGTTTAGCACAAACACAACAATTAATCAAACGCACGGCTTATAAAACCGATTCGGTCGAATTCGGCGCGGGTGGAACAATTTCCGTGACAGGTGCGCCTTTGGGATCAATCTCGATCGAAGGCTGGAACAAAAACGAAATCGAAGTTTCGGCGGAAATCGAAATGCAAGCCGCCTCGGAAGCCGATCTGGCACAGCTGGCGACCGTTAACAGTTTTGTCATTGATCAGGATTTCAACACAACACGCATTGTCAGCGTTGGCACGTTTGACAAAGATTATATGAAGCGGACGGCGAAAAAATTCCCGAAACATCTGCTCGGAATGCCGTTTAAGATTGATTACAAGATCAAAGTTCCGCGCTATGCGGATTTGAATATCAACGGCGGCAACGGCGATTTCACGCTTTCAGGCGTGGACGGCGAAATTTTTGTTAAATACGTCAATTCAAATGCCAAGATCAATCTGATCGGCGGTTCGCTGCAAGCCACTTTCGGCGCAGGAACGGTTGACGTTTTGATTCCGACACGCGGCTGGCGCGGACGTTTTGCCGATATTCAGCTGGCAACCGGAACGATGAATGTCCAATTGCCGCTCAGTTTCAATGCCGAAATTGACGCGACCGTTTTGCGCACCGGGCAAATCGAAAATTCCTTTGGCGAACTCAAACCGAAAACGCGCAACATCAAATTTACCGATAAATCAATCTCTGCCAAAGCCGGCATCGGCGGCGTGCCTTTGAAATTCACGGTCGGCGACGGCACGCTCAAAATCAGCGAAATAAAAAAAGCTAACTAAAAAACTTCGTTTTTGAATTTTGCTTTTGGAAAGTGATAAGTTATTTTTTTCTTATCACTTTCCTTTTTTATTTTTAATAGAAATTATGACGATTAAATCAGATCTTTGGCTTCGCAAAATGGCTGAAGAAAACCAAATGATCACGCCTTTTTTGCCCGAGTTGCAGCGCGAGGTGAACGGCAACAAAATCATCTCGGCGGGCGCGTCGAGCTACGGCTACGATATGCGGCTCGCCGACGACGGTTTCCGGATCTTTTCATCAGTTTACGGACTTGAGATTGACCCGAAACATTTTGACGAAAATTCATTAATCGAACCGACGCTTTACACAGCCGACGACGGCTCAAAATATTATCTTCTGCCGCCGCATCACTACGGACTCGGCGTAACGGTCGAAACATTTAAAATGCCGCGCAATGTAACTGGAATCGCTTTGGGAAAATCTACGTATGCCCGTGCCGGACTGCTTGTCAACACAACTCCGCTCGAAGCCGGTTGGACGGGACGACTTGTCGTTGAGATCGCGAATTTGGCAAATCTTCCGCTACGCGTTTATGTCAACGAAGGCATCGGACAAATTCTTTTTTTCGAATCGGACGAAGATTGCGGCGTTTCGTATTCGGACAGGGGTGGAAAATATCAGGGACAAACTGGCTTAACGTTCGCCAAAGTATAAATTAAAAACCGCGAAATACGCGAAATACGCTAAAATCAAAACATAAGGTTGTTTAATTTTTCGTATGTTTCGCGTTTTTTGCGGGCTATTTCTTTTATAAAAATGCAAAAAATTGAAAATTACATCGGCGGCGAATTGCTGGCGCCGGTTTCTGAAAATTATCTCGACAATTTCAATCCGGCTTGCGGAGAAATCTATTCTCTAATTCCCGATTCGGACGAACGCGATGTTGAACGTGCGGTCGAAGCGGCGAAAAAGGCTTTTCCTGTTTGGTCGAAGATGTCAGCCGAAACGCGGCACGATTATCTGATGAAAATCGTCGCGCTGATCGAACGCGATTTGGATTCGCTTGCGACAGCCGAAAGCATTGACAACGGCAAACCGAAAACTTTGGCTAAACAAGTTGATATTCCGCGCGCCGTTTCAAATTTCAAATTTTATGCAACTGCCGCGATGCACACGGCAACGGAGGCGCACGAAACCGTCGGGCAAGCGATAAACTATACTCTGCGCCAACCATTAGGCGTGGTCGGTTGCATCAGCCCTTGGAATTTGCCGTTGTATCTTTTCACCTGGAAAATCGCGCCGGCACTCGCTGCGGGTTGCTGCGTTGTTGCGAAACCTTCGGAAATCACGCCGATGACCGCTTATTTGCTGTCAAAACTTTGCATTGAGGCCGGATTGCCCAAAGGTGTTTTGAATATCGTTCACGGTTTGGGAACAAAAGCCGGTTCCGCAATAGTGTTGCATAAAGACATCAAAGCAATTTCGTTCACCGGCGGAACAAAAACAGGCGAATGGATCGCCCGTGAAGCCGCGCCGAAGTTTAAAAAACTATCTTTGGAATTAGGCGGAAAAAACCCGAACATCATTTTCGCCGATTGCGATTATGAAGAAATGCTCTCAACGACGGTTCGTTCATCGTTTTCAAATCAAGGTCAAATTTGTCTCTGCGGTTCGCGGATCTTTGTCGAGCGTCCGCTTTATGAAAAATTTAAGACAGACTTTATCGAACGGGTTTCACAACTAAAAATCGGCGACCCGCTTGATGAAACGACAAATATCGGCGCGGTTGTGTCGCGCCAACATCTCGAAAAAGTCCTTTCATATATCGAACTTGCCAAAAGCGAAGGCGGAAAGATTCTTTATGGCGGGAAATCGGTTAACTTATCAAACACAACCTACAACCCAAGCGAACAAAATCCAAAATCCGAAATCCAAAATCCAAAATTGACTGGTTGGTTTATCGAGCCGACGATCATCGAAAACCTCGCGTTTGATTGCCGCGCCAATCAGGAAGAGATCTTTGGCGCGGTCGTTTCGATTCAGGCTTTCGACACCGAAGAAGAAGTTTTGCGCTATGCAAATTCGGTCGAATACGGTTTATCGGCAACCATTTGGACAGAAAATCTTTCACGCGCACATCGAATGGCGGAACGCATCGAAAGCGGCATCGTCTGGATAAATTGCTGGCTTTTAAGAGATTTGCGAACGCCGTTCGGCGGAATGAAAAGTTCCGGCATCGGGCGCGAGGGCGGGTTTGAGGCTTTGCGATTCTTTACCGAAGAGAAAAATGTTTGTGTTAAAGTCAATTATTCAGCAAAATCAACAACTTTGCTATAATTCGCTAGAGGTAAAAAGTTATGACATTAGTTCTTGAGCTAAAACCCGAAATTGAAAAAGCCTTGCGAAAAAAGGCTTTGGCTAACGGCAAAGATTTTCAATATTATGTTATGGAAACATTGGAGAGACAAGCCTTAAAGCCTTCACT
>JANPDZ010000132.1:0-6249 GCA_031431735.1 Acidobacteriota bacterium
CTCGAAAATTAGATTTTGCCACCAAGAAAGCGCGAACCAAAGTTGATAAGAGTTTTATATTAACTTCTAAACTTAGCGGATTTGGCATTTTGGTAATAAAAAATTTAATGGGGTAGGTTATTAAATTTCTTTTACTAAGCAATAACTATGCCGCTCAGTAATGAAATTATTCAGATTTCCATAAATTTTCAATATATCCATTAATCGCATAGAGCAATGCTTTTGCCTTGATAAGTGTTTCCAGATATTCATCTTCGGGATCGCTGTCAATGACGATGCCGCCGCCGACGTTAAAGATCGCTTGGTGGTCTTTGATGACCATTGTGCGGATGGCTACAGATAAGTCAAAAGAGTGGAGAGTGGAGAGTGGAGAGTGGAGAGTAAAATCTTCAAACTCCCGACTCTCTACTCTCCACTCTTTGCTTGAAAAACCGATCGCGCCCATTGAGAGTCCTCGATTCGCGGTTTCCAGTTCGTCAATTATTTTCATGGTGCGGATTTTGGGTGCTCCGGTGATTGAACCGCAGGGGAAAACGGCGCGGATAATATCGGAAAATCTGATGTTTTCGCGCAAAGTTCCGTTGACGGTCGAAACAAGATGAAAAAGCGTCGGATGTTCTTCTAAATCACAGAGTTTTTCGACCGAAACACTGCCGAATTCGCAGATTCTGCCGAGATCGTTTCGCAAAAGATCAACGATCATCACATTTTCGGCGCGGTCTTTGTCGGAATTCAATAATTCTTGTCGAAATTTTTTGTCTTCCTTAGCAGTTTCTCCACGCGGTCGCGTGCCTTTGATCGGACTGGTCGAAATAAGTAGAGAGTGAAGAGTGGAGAGTGGAGAGTTTGAAGAATTTTTAATCGCCGTTATACGTTTTCCACTTTCCACTCTCCACTCTCCACTCTCCACTTTAAAAAATCTTTCGGGCGAGGCTGAAATGACGGTTGAATCGTTTCTTTGGATGAATGAAGCAAATGGTGCGGGATGATTTTTTCTTAAATTATGGAAGATCTTTTGAGGAGTTAAGTTTGCCGGTAATTTTGCGCGGATCTGCTGGGTTAAATTTGTCTGATATGTGTCGCCGCAACGAATAAATTCCTTTATTTTTTCGATAGTTGCGCGATATTCGGCTTTCGTGAAGTTTGATTGAATTCTGGATTCCCCAAAGTTGTTGCCCCATTTCACGGCTTTGTCGCATTTGATTGAAGAAAGCAGGTCTTCTAATTCATCAAAACGATTTTTGTTGCCGGTCAGAAAGCTCTCATTGGAATTGTAATCATAAATCAGCAGGGAATCGAAGAGGGCAACAAAAAGGTCAGGTTCATTGAAACCGGTAAATTCTTTTTTTCGCGGTTTAATTTTTTCGAGCTTCAAACCGAAATCGTAAGATATTGTAAAGATCGCAAATGTATTATCATTTTCGAGTTTTTCGTCGAGAAAATGAAGCGTCTTTATCGGGTTTTCGGTAGTGATTTCAAAAGTTTCGAGCGGATTTATGCCGCCAATCAAAAGATGTGACCCGAGATGCGAAACGCCGCAGCTGTCGAGCAGGCAAACCTTTTCTTTTTCGGATAGAATAAGCAGCTTTTCGACAATTTCGTCAGCCGTTAATTGATATTTGAGTAATCTTTTCGCGTATGTCACAAAGCGAAAATGTTATCACACGGAACGACCGCAAAGCTACACCGGAAAAACGAAGAGATTTGCCCACGAAACACACGAAAGAAACGAAAAAAAGAAAAAATGTTTTAATTTATTTTCATCATTGAGCGGGAGTATCTTAGACAATAGACAGGTTTCAAGAGGCTTTAGAAAAAAAAGAAAAGGTTTTTGGATTTTATTTCGTTTCTTTCGTGTGTTTCGTGGGCAAACCGGTTTTAATAATTCTTTTTGGGATTCGATTTATTCTTCTCGTTATCAGCAGATTGCGTAAAGGGCGAGTTTATTTTTTCGGGAACGGTAAAATTCTTCTCAAAAAATGTAAAATCGGTTTGCGCAGTCTCGTATTCAGCTGCCGGACACCACGAATGAAGGACATAAAAAGTCAGTTCGTCAAAAGTAATTATCAGATGTCCTTTTACTTTCTCGCCGCCTTCGGTTTTATCGAAAACAAGTAGTCGGGCGGGATGTTTTCCAATATAAATGTTCAGACGCCCAACCTCTCTAAACGAGTTTTTGCTGAAAGACCCGCCGCTTTCGGCTTGTTTTTTCAAAGATTCCACAACACCATTCGCCAATTGATCGAGAACATAAGCTGAATTCGCCTGTTTCAAATCGAGATTTGCCGGAACCGGCACGACTTCGAGCATCGTTAGCCGATTGCCGGGTTTATCAACCGCAATCATTCGTGCTTCCGGCGTATGTATTATCGGATTGTTCAAATCAAGCATTATCCAGCCTTCCGGCAGTGTGACTTTCGCACCCGTCGTTTTATCTTCAAACTCTTTGCCTTCGATCTTGTATTTCTCGAACTGTCCTTTGGAAAAATCCATTTTGGAAAGATTCGGCATAAGCAATGAAAGTGAAGTAAGAGCAAAAGTTCCGATCATCAGCAGAAAATAGATTGCAAATGTGCCGATCCCAGCCATCACACGAGTCGGTGATGGACCTTGTTTCCCGTGTAGAACGAGCAAAACACTAATGAACAATATAAAATAAACCCCAAAACTAATAACACCGACTGCAATTCCGCTAGAACCGGCAGAAAAAATTGGAACGATTATTCCGAAAATAAGAAATCCAAAATATGTGCGCGCCAAAACCCATTTTCGGGCTGATTCCGCATCATCATTTGACCAAAGTTTAACTGCCAATATGAGATCAATGATCATGGGGACGATAAATCCGGTTAATCGGCCGCTATTATAACTGCTTGATTGCGTTGAAGCCGTAGTTGATGTTAGATTGGTCATCACCGAAAATACAACATTAAAAAGTGCGTTGATCACCAAAAAAATGGCCGCCGGCCGTAAACCGTTCCGATCGTTGATCGCATAATCGGTGCTTGGCGAAAAGTTGTTTGAATGTGAATAGTTGTTGTTATTCGCCGGAATATTGTAGTTGCTCGGCGCAAAGTCTGTTTGATTATTTTTAAAGTTATATTGGCTTTGGTTAGTTTCGGCTTGATAATAAGTTTCGCTTTGATTATTTTGTGAATAACCGTTTGAAGTATTTTGCGCGAAATTATTGTTTGGCGACGTGTTCTGATTCGTCGGAAATTGATTAAAAGTTATCGGTTGATTTGCCGTATTCGGTTGTGAAGAATGGTCTGTTTGAGTGTGAAAAGGGCTTTGTTGATTTGTAATTTGCGGAGTGTTTGGAAGATTGGCGGGCATCCATTGTGAAACGTCAAAAGCGCGTTTGAGCATCTGCCACTGCGGGCTTTCATCGGAACAAATCAGGGAAGTTTGATTCATTTGACGCTTGAAAAATAAATTTTTAACTTCCTCAAGCGACAAGTTTTGAAGCTCTTTTCCGTCGAGCAAGACAACTTTATAGGACATAATTTTCTAAGATTTTGAGTTTTTTGTGGTAAATTCTTGAAGAACTTGTTGAAAAGTCTGTTTGGGAAAGTAAATTTTCCGCCAATAAAAATTATAATTGACAGAAAGTGTAAAATACAACAAAAATTTTTAACGAATTGTAATGCGTCAGTCAAAAGTTAGAAAAAGAATTTCTGTTTTCATCGCTGAAAGCGACGAACATTATAGCCTAGCGAGAATCGCTAGGTCAGCGTTGACTGATTTCGTCGCTGAAGGTGACGAACAAAAAGTGCGACGATTGTTGCTCACTTTCAGCGAGCGGAATTTGTCGCAAACTTACCCAGCGATTCTCGCTGGGCGGCGAAGCGGGGATGTCGGTCGCTTTCAGCGACAAAAAATAACCTAATGTGAGTTTCTAACTTTTAACTGATGCATTACAAAAAAATAAACTCTTCCGACTAAAAAATATGCAAAAACAAACAATTACGTTGGTTCGCGGTCTCGGACTTCTGGCAGCGGTTTCAATAATTATCGGAAATGTCATCGGCACGGGCGTTTTTCTGAAAGCGCGGGTGATGACCTGTAATGTCGGCAGCCCGACGTGGGTTATGATTGCGTGGGTCGCCGCCGGACTGCTTTCGCTGGCGGGCGCATTGACATATGCCGAGCTTTCGGCGATGAAACCCGAAGCGGGCGGCGAATATGTTTTTTTGCGCGACGCATATGGAAGGATGTCAAGTTTTCTTTACGGTTGGATGCAGATATTTATTGCCAAAACAGGTTCGCAAGCGGCGGTCGCGGTTGTTTTTGCCATCGGGATGAACGATTTTCTCGACGGCAAACTAAAACAGATGCTGATGCGGGTGGTTTTTTACGATTCTACCGGATGGATTAACGCAGATCCGACTCGTTTTATATTTGTCTATGAATTGACTTCACTGCAGATTGTCGCAGTCATGATGATAATAATTTTCACGACAATAAACTGCGCTTCGGTTATTTTGAGCGGTCGGATTGCGACTGTGTTGACGTTTGTCAAAATAGCTTTGATTGCGTTTGTCGGAATCGGCGCATTTATTTGGGTAACGGGCGGAACGTTTTCGCATTTTGGAATGACGGAAGTAAATGGTGCCTGTGAAAAAGTTGATGATGCGGTCAAATTCGGTTCGGCAAGTTACACTTTTATTGGCGGATTCGGCGCGGCGATGCTGGCGGCACTTTGGGGATTTGACGGTTGGAATAATTTGAGTCTGGTCGCCGGAGAGATCAAAGAACCCGGAAAAAATATTCCGCTGGCACTGATCGGCGGCACGGTTTTGATAATTATCCTTTACGTTTTTGTTCATTTCGCATACTTTTATGTGCTTGACCCGACAGCGATCGCTGAGGTTTCAAAAGATTCGTCGGTTGCGAAAGAAGTTGTTTCAAAGTTTTTCGGCAAAGATATGAAAACACTTGCAACCGGCGAAGATGTGAAAACATTTGCAACCGGTGTTGCCGTTGCAATTTTTACGGTCGGTTTGATGCTTTCGTCAATCGGAACTCTTCATACTTCGATTTTGACAGGTGCGCGCGTGCCTTACGCGATGGCGAAGGACGGCTTGATGTTCAAATCCTTCGGCAAATTATCGGAAGGAACACGGGTGCCGATTTACGCATTGATCTTTCAAGGTCTATGGGCGTGTCTGTTGGCAATTTCGGGTTCGTTTGATACGTTGACTGATTACGTTATTTTCGGTTCGTGGATTTTTTACGCGCTCGTCACATCGTCGGTTTTTGTCTTTCGCATCAAACATCCGAATGCCGAGCGACCCTACAAAGCCTTTGGCTATCCGATTGTCCCGATTTTATTTTTATTGGTTGCGGGCTGGCTTTTGATAAATACGATGATCACGACCCCGACACAATCTTTTGCAGGAATTTTCCTGATTTTGCTCGGATTACCCGTTTATTATTATTTGACGACTAGAAATAATGGAAAGAAGGAAGAGATAAAAGAAGATGTCAACGATTGATCGAAGAACCAGCGGTGAACGCCGGACTGAACCGCGATACAGCATTAATATAGATATTGAATGGGAATCCAATGCCGGCCGAAAAAAAGGCACGATCAACGATATTAGCCGGGAAGGCTGTTTCGTGCTTTGTTCAGGCGAAGTCGAAGACGGCGATAAAGTTCGAATATTTTTCCCGTTAAGCGACGGAATGAAAGTTCAATTTCACGGCGAGGTCGTCAATCATATTTACGAACTCGGTTTCGGCGTGAAGTTTGTCGAAATGGGAATCGCTCAGAAAAGTTTTCTGGCAAGGTTCATTGATTCGCTCAAATAAGGAATTTTTGCCCACGAAACACACGAAAGAAACGAAAAAAAGAAAAATTAAAAAGCGTTTTTGATTTATTTTCGTATGTTTCGGGTGTTTCGTGGGCAAATCATTCTTTATTTCAACGAATCAATGAATCTTGCCAGAAAATTTTTCTGTGCAATTCCCATTTCGAGAAATCGCACGCCGAAACCGAGTTCGTAAATATGATTGACGACCTCGCCGTTAAATTGAACCTTCATCCCGTCGCTTAACGGAAAAAATACTAGAACCGTTTCGCCGTCTTCGACCTCGCCCGAACAGAGCACGAAACACCCTTCACGGCTGATGTCGTTAATCGTGCCTTTTTTTCGGCCGGCCTTAGCTTCCCATTCTACATCAATATTAACGCTGTATCGCGGCTCGGTTCGCCGTTCATCGCGGGTTCTTCGATCAATCGTTGAC
>JANPDZ010000133.1:0-1621 GCA_031431735.1 Acidobacteriota bacterium
TTGCCCGCGAAATGACGCGAAAGGCACGAAATAGAAAATTAGATTGAATCATTTTCGCTTTTTTTAGCGTCTTTTAGCGTTTATTCGCGGGCAACTTTCTTATTTTCCGGGCAACGCAATTTTTAGACCGCTCAGTAATGATAAAAACTGTTATAATTCACAAAATTTTGAATGAAATGGAGATACAACAATGAAAAAGATTTTTAGTTTATGCGTGCTTTTAGGAATGTTTTCAATCGCGGCGTTTGCAGATGTTCGCTTGCCCGATACGCCGAAGCCGACGCCTTCGCCGAAGCAGAAAAAGACGATCGAATCAAATATGACGATCCGGCTCGATAAAAAAGCGTCTGAAGCGCGACTGATCATCCCGAAAGGTCAAATTAAACAGCTTCGCGCCGCGTTGGACGATTTGGACGATGACACCAACAATACGGCGATGAATGTGACACGAACGCAGACGATCGTCAGCGGTTTGTTTCTGAGTTTAGCAATGGTTTTCGGCGGCGTGTGGTTTGCGCGCGTCCGTAAAACTGACGGAAAAATCAATAAAACGATTGCTGCCGCAATTATGCTTTTTCTCGTTGGCTCAGCGGCAACGGTTGCCTTTGCCAATATGGGACCGCCGACCGAACTGCGAAGTATTTCAAGTAAATTATTCAATAAACAAATTTTCGGCGGTTGGAATTCGGCTTCCGGAAAGGTCAAAGTCGAGGTTTCAGAAGTCGAGGGCAGTATGATCGAATTGGTCGTTCCCGACAAAGAAGAGCCAAAAGCCGACGAATAAAGAATGCAGGAAATTCAACGAGCAAAACTTGAAATCTCGTCGGCGCAAATTTTTGCGTTCGGGTTTTTGGCGTTCTGCGTAGCTTGCGCGGCAATTATCGGCGCGTTTCCTCTTCAGCTTTCGATTCTGACGATCTTTCTTTTTGCGGGCGTTCACAACTTTTTCGAGTTTCGCTACTTTGCGGCGCGAATGCCCGTGCGTTGGGGAAAATCGCGTTTGTTTTATAGCGTCGGAATCGGCGGAGTTTTGGTTTTAACTTCCGTCTATCTGACGATTTATTTCGGCAGCGGGAATTGGCTCTGGAGCGCGGATAGTTGGCAAATCGCGGTTTCAAGCTGGAATACCGGCTTTGTTCTGTGGGTTGGATTTTTGTTTTATTTGCGCGGGAAACAAAAGCCGAAAGCCGATTGGAGTTGGGCATTTGCGATCGCGTTTTTAATCGCCGCGTTTGTCTGGCTTGAGCCGCAATATTTCAGTCTTGCGCTCGTTTATCTGCATCCGTTCGTGGCACTGTGGTTTCTCGAAAGACAGATTCGCCGGACGCGTAAAGAATGGCTCAAAAGCTATCATTTTTGTTTGGCGGCGATTCCGTTTTTTGTCCTGATCTTATATTTTCTTTTTGCCAACGCGCCCGATCTTTCAAACGAAACCAATCTTTTCTGGCGCATTACACAACACGCCGGCAGCGGAATTTTGCCTTCGATTTCAAGTCATTTTCTCGTCGCGGCGCACGTTTTTCTCGAAACCATCCATTACACGGTTTGGATCTTGCTAATTCCTTTGATTGACCGCCGCGCCGTTCCGTGGCGACTTAATAAAATTCCGCTTTTCTCGAGC
>JANPDZ010000134.1:0-15876 GCA_031431735.1 Acidobacteriota bacterium
GACTTTTGCTTCCGGTCATTCCGTTTGTGCCGAAATATTGAATGTAGCCGTAACCGACCTCGCCCGGTCCGCCGCCGACTCCGCGTGATGTTGCGCCGTAGAAAAGACGAATTTCGCCTTGTCCGCCGATATTTGAATAACCGGTCGCAACGTCGTTGCTGAGTTTGTTTAATTGATAACCGAACTTCAAATTATGACGCCCGATGCCATCGAAAATGACGCTCGCGTCAGCATCAAAAGTTGTCCGTTTGGAAATGTCCCGGTCAACGCCCAAAATGTTCGGGACATTTGAAAATCCGGCAACACAAGTTCCTGCGGGTGTGACACCCGGAACTGTTGTGTTTCCATTCAAACAGCGCACACGGTCAATTGACGGAATTCCGTAACTGCCTAATTTTTCATTCAGATAACTCTGCCCGTAACGCGACGAAATTATCCAATTGCTGTTTGGCGTATAGGTTCCGCTGAAATTGTAGATCGCACTCGCGCGGCGACCGCCTTGCGTGTCAATAAACTGGCTTCCGAAAAGCACGCCGTTATTCGGCTGACTTGTCGCAAGGCCTGTGAAATCCGGCAAGTCGCCATTGACCTTGATCGGATTATAAGTATAGCTTCCGGTCAAATTCAGTTTGTTGCCGATTTGCCCGTCAAGCCGGAAAAATCCGTAATCGCGTCGTTCTTTACGGCTATATCTTTGGCTTGTTCCGTTAGGATAAGTAACATCGCGGTTGATGTTGTAATTTTGCAAATTATAGCTTCCGAAAAACCATAATTTGTCTTTGACGAGTGGACCGCTCAAAGTTGCCGACGGAAAGAAAAACGTATAATTATCACCCGGCGGATTGAAATATCTCAGCGTATCTTTGTCTTGATTGAGAATTCTCCGTTGAAAATAATTAGCGTTCTCGCCAACTGCGAGACCTGAATAATTGGGGGTAAAATTGTCAATGAAAAGAGTTCGCGGTTCTAAGGCACTCGTATTGAACGAAGTTCCGATGTCACCCGTGAACTGATTTCCGCCGCGTTTGGTGACCAGCGTGATAACGCCGCCGGTCGCGCCGCCGTGTTCGGCCTCAAAACCACCCGTTTTGATCTGAACTTCCTGGATCAAACCGAACGGCAAATCGTTATTGCTGTTCAATTGTCCGCTATTAAAGTTTGTAACTTCCTGACCGTCAACGATAAACGTATTTTCCGCGCCGGATGAACCGTCTATCTGATAACCCGCGCCTTTCGTTTCTTTGCGAACCGAAGGCGTAGTTGCCAACACGGAAGAAAAATTCGTTCCTTTCGGAAGTTGATTGATTCGCTCGGTGCTTAGATTTTCCTGCACGCGGCTTGATGTCGCGTCAATTGTCGCAACGTCGCCGCTGACCGTGACGGTCGCATTAACGCCCGACGGTTGTAGTGAAAAATCAATCGGCGTTGCCTTGCCAAGCACGATTATTGCTTTGGTCGGCTCGCTCGTTGAAAAGTTATTCGAGCTTGCCGTGACCGTGTAATCGCCGGGCGGCACGCCCAAAACGCGGTAAAAACCTTCATCGTTGGCAGTTGCCGTTCGACTAAAGGCATTACCTTCGACTTTGATCGACGCGCCCGGAATTACCGCGCCCGCTGTGTCTTTGACGATACCTTCGATCGAGCCGAATCGGTCCTGTGCAAAACTGAAACTTGCCAGACCCAAAATTATCGCGGCGATCGAAAATATTAATCTGAATTTTTTTATCATCTTTATTGCTCCTTACAATGGATTTTTTGAAATTGTTGAAGCACAGTTTCTTTAATTTGAGAGATTTGAAATCGTGCGAAAACATCTCCGCTGTTAAAGAAGCAACTTAATAACCGAAATTATCCTTATTCACCAATTAACCGGCAAAGACTTTATTCAGTGCAGTTTAGGGAAATACTAAAATGGAAACATTCAAAAAAAAATGTTGTTGACAAAAATATCAACAACATTAAATCTTAAAATATTTGATGTTTTGTAGATTATTAATTATTTATTCCGGGAAATTTAACTTTTTTACCATCTCTTTGAAACGCGGTTCGTCCCGCAAATTTCTGAATGGCAAATCAACCTTCAGCCAGATAAGCCAAATGGAATTCTCCGCAAAGGCTTTTGCAAGTTCCGTAAAGACCTGTTCCTTGTCACCCAAACCTGCGTAAATAATGGCGCGTTGATACGGCGAGATGTATCCTCGGGCTGCCATCCGGTCAAGCCGTTGAAGCATTTCGCGCGCTTTTTCCGGCATTCCCGCCTTCCCGTAACAAAATCCCAACAGTGCGATCGTCTGCTGAATCGGTTCGTCAGCGACAACCTTTTCAAATTCGGCAATTCCTTCTGCCCAACACCCTGAATGAAACAATGCCCATGCCAGATAATAACGGGCACGTTTGAAATTCGGATCAATTTCCAAAACAAGCCGAAATTGTCTGATTGCCCGATCAAACTCGCCTTTATAATAGAACGGCACGCCGCGAATCGTGATCAGGTAAAGCGAATTAGCATCGAGACGCTGTGCCTGTTCGATCTGTTCAAAAGATTCGTCAAATCTGCCCATCGCCATCAGAAACCAACTATACCAATGGCGCGCCGAAGCATAATCGGGTTTTAACGAAATAGATTTGCGATGAAACTTTTCGCTAGCTTCCCAATCTTTGCTGATAAAACAATAATCGGCTTTCGACGCGTAGGCTTCCGCCAGATTCGGGTCGAGTTCGAGTGCCTTTTCAACCGCCGCTTTGACGTTTCCGTAAACCTTTTCGGGCGGCAAATAGAGATGATGACCGAGCAGAAGATACGAATCAGCAAGACAGATATAGCCAAGCGAAAAATCCGGCGCGGCGGCGACAATTTCGTGCGCACCCTGCAAACTTGCCAGCAAACCATCTTTGGTACGGCTTTCCCAGAAAAATCTGTATTTTATATATTTTTGATAAACTTCCACGTTTTCCGGCGTTTTCTGTGCCAATGAATTTCCGCTACTGTTTTGGCTTGTTAAAGCATCGGCAACTTGACTCGAAATTTTGTCCTGCGCTTCAAAAAAATCGTTTGAAATAACTTCAAATTTATCCGCCCAGAGCGTCTCGCCGTTTCTTGTATCGTGAAGTTGAAGATTGGCGCGAATTTTCGCGTCCAGGGTTTGGATCGTTCCGCTTAAAACCACCTCGACATCCAATTCGCGGCCGATCGAAATTGCATCTTTTTCGGTTTCAACGTATTTCAGCACGGCTTCTGTTGAACGAACTGAGAATTTGCGGCTTGTGCTGAGCTGCGTTATCAAGGAATCTGCAATTGCCAGACCGAGATATTTTTTCTCTTCGGATTTCTTTGGAATCAGAAGTTTTAGCGGCAAAACTGCCAGCGATTTGCTGTGTCCGTTGCTCGAATGAATGGAACCGTTTGATGAATTTTCGCTTTTCGGTTCGGCAATTATTTTAACCTGCGCGACAAAACGATAACCGCGACCGGGAACCGTCACGATAAAATGATGGTCACGCGGGTTTTCACCAAAAATTTTTCGCAACGTAAAGATGTTTTGCGTTAGATTTGCCTCTTCAACAAAGTTATTGCTCCAGATTTGCTCCATCAACTCGTCTTTTGTCAGCAATTCGCCTTGATGTCGGACAAGTGTCAAGAGAGTTTCAAAAACCTTCGACTTCATCGGAACAGGTTCTCCGCCACGGAAAAGCAGACGTTCCGACGGTAGCAGAACGTAGTTTCCGAATTCATAGCGCAAAACCTTGTTAGTCATAATTGAATTTATTGATAAAGTCAGGAAGACCATTAGAAAATATGATGACACGACGGAGCAGAATAGTTGCCGCATCTCCAATAATTTAGTTTTCTTAATACTTTACCCGACGTTTTTCTCTAAACCGACAATAGACAGCAATATTTCGATTTCATCTAAAATTGATGCAATCAGCGTGGCAAACGCGGAAAAATCATTATTTGTATGATAATTATTAAAACAGGACAAAAAAATTAACGTTCAAAAATTTGAAAAGGTTTCAATCTTAAACACTTTTCTCCAAAATTTTGGACAGACTTCATCAAGAAAACACCGCCGAAATTTGATTTGGGACGTTTTTCTACCAAATAAAAAACGGCGGTCTTTGCGAGCCGCCGTTTCGAGTTTGGATTAGCAGATTCTTGTTAAGAATTCTTTTAAAACTAAGAAATAGGACGCTGGTTACACGGATTTGGTTGATTTTCACTGATTTATTTTTAAATTTATCTGCGTAAATCCGCTGAATCCGTGTAACCAGCGTCCTATTCTTTGGCATTTTTCTTCATTCAAAAAGCATTTTAGAAATCAAACCGTCCGGCGAATTGGATGATCCGCGCCGGTCCGGCAAATGTTGATAAACCAAAATTGGCACTGGTCACGTCACTGACCGGAATTCCCAAATTAACTTTATTGAACATATTAAAGAAATCTGCGCGAATCGTGAAACGCATTCTTTCATTGATCGGAACACGTTTGATCAGCGAGAAATCAAAGTTTGTATATTTCGGTCCGCGAAACGCGCCGCGTCCGACCGTTCCTTGATTTCCGTCAAGCGGAACGCTCGATGCAAACAGCGAACGATCATGTCCGGTGTAAATGCGGCTGTTTGAAGACGTTTGATTGGTCGCAAAAGCATTGCTTCCGTTGGCATAGCTGGCGCGCGCGCTCAAGCCTGTTCCCTGTCGATCAACGCCGTTCATAAATATGCTGAACGGATAGCCCGTCTGCGCCTGATAAATTCCCGAGAGCGTCCAATTTCCGATCAAACGGTTGACAAAACCGTTGGTTGCTCTGAACGGCAATTCGTAAATAAAATTCAGGACGAAACGATGTCGCGCATCAAAACTCGAATCGCCGCGTTCAAGTTTTAGACCGCCCGCAAAACCCGACGAATCGCGCGGAAGACTGCGGTCGCTTGTTCCCGTGAGCAAAGCATCGGCGGCATCGTCAATCGAATGACTCAAGGTATAGAAGCCCTGAATCTGTCCAAGTCCGAAGCGTTTGTTTGACAAAGTTTTCGTCACGCGAAGCTGCATCGCGTTGTAGCTCGAATTTCCGATTGACGTCATCAAAAACGCGCTGTTTTGTCCGAAAGCCGTGTTAAGCGAACCGTTCAGATAATTTGTCCGGGAATTCGAACTAATTCGTATATTCGTACCGTTGATTGCATTTGCGCGGGCAACGCTCGTCATCTGAGCATTGATCGAACGGATCAGATTCGTACCTTTTGTGCCGACGTAATCAACTTCCAAAAGGAATTGATTGCCGAGTTCGCGCTGAAAACCGAAATTCCAGCTCGCGCTGTTTGGTGTCACAAATTTCTTTTGAAGAATATTGTTTTTGGCGTTTGGAAAAATCACGGCCAAACCTAATTCGTCGCCTTCCTGCACGCGGTTTGTTGCTGTTCTGGCAGCAAGGCGTGCCGCGTCATCAATCAAAAATCCACCTGTGCCGTTCAATGGAATTTCAAAAACGGCGGTTGAGAATGGAGGATTTCCGCTTGAATTACTAAAAAGATTCGTGAAAACGCGATCATAGAAAAGTCCGTAACCGCCGCGAATCGAAGATTTGCCCGGACCGCCAAACAATTTACCTAAAAATCCGCTGTCAAAACCCGGACTGTATGCAAAACCAAAGCGCGGCGCAAAATTGTTTGAATCTGTGTCCCACAAACCGATGTTCGGGTTATCCGAATTTTTGCCGACCGTCTTGAATACAAAACCGCCCGCCGGAGTCGGACCGCTCGCGTCCTGGGCAACAAGGTTTGAAAGCAAACCGTCTTTTTCAAACGGAACCTGATTAAATTCATAACGCAAGCCCAAATTCAAAGTCAGATTTTGACGAATTCGCCAGGTATCTTGTCCGAAAAATCCATATTCCGTCGTCCGGTAACGGCGAAAATCGTTGTCCACACGTGAACCTCGGCGGTCGAAAAACTGCGTCTGGTTTTGTGTTGCTACGATGCCCGACAGAAAACTCAGATAATCATTAATAAGCCCGCCCGCGCCGGTCGTCGGCAGATCTCTGGTCACACCGGCTCCGTCATTGTATTGAACGATCGGGAAGTCAAAAGTGGTCGAAAGAGTAAAATCAACCGTTTCCTGCCGGCTGAAATTGCTTGCCGAATTTGAAAATATTGAGCGCAGTTCGCCGCCGAATTTCCAGGTGTGTGCGCCTTTTACCCAAGTCAGCGAATCGCCGATAGTGGTGGTTCCGGTTGTCCGGCCTTGCGTGCTGAAATTAACAATCGAGGTGAACGGCGTAATTAAATTTATCGCGTTCGCGTTTGCCGAGCCGAAGTTTAATCGCGGCACGTTATTTGTGGCAAAGACTGAATTAATCGCTTCGTTGATCGCGTTTGAAACCGCGCCGTCGCCCGGACCGTTAAAGTCAGCTTTAGCGCGATTGAGACCGAATCGAAACTCGTTGACGATGTTCGGCGTGATCGTCGAAATCAAATTAAAAGCGTAAACTTCGCCTTTTTGCGGAGTTCTGAGTTCGTCATTAAATTGCGGAAAAGTCGGCGCGCCGAACGAATAATCGCCTTTCGACCAGTTGATGCTGCTCGTCAAGGTATTTTTGTCGTTGATCTGGTAATCAACCCGTGTGGCAATTGAATCAATGTCGTTTCGTGCCGTGTAGCCAAATGTATAATATTCAAAAACTCCCGGCACAGGCGAAGTCCGCGCACTGCCCGTTGTGAGATTCGGCAATGGAAAAATTCTGCTGAGCAATGCCTGCGTCACCGGACTGAACGGAAGAGCAACACCGAGTTGTGTGGCAAGGTTATTGTTAAAACCGTTCGGGCGAATATCCAAAACACCGAAACTTCCGTTATTACGGTTGGTCGTCGGATTGCTGGTCGCGGTTGGAGTCGTCAGAATTCCGGTGCGCGCAGCGGCGGTCGGAACGAGCTGGAAAACCTGTGTGCCGTTTTTCTGACGGTCGCCTTCGTAGTTGAAAAAGAAAAATAATTTGTCTTTGAGAATCGGGCCGCCGATTGAAACACCGTATTGTTTGCGGTCGAGCGGGTCGGTTTCGCCCGTTGTGTCAAAGAAATCACGCGCCCCGAATTTATCCGAGCGGTAATAAAGATAAGTTCCGCCGTGAAATAAATTGCCGCCGCGCTTTGTTGCGGTCGTCACGATGCCGCCGGTGTTGCGTCCGTATTCGGCGTTGAAATTTCCCGTAATGACGCGAAATTCTTCGGTCGCGTCAATGTTCGGTGTTGCAATTCCGCCCGGAATTCCCGGAACATCGGTGTCGTTGTTGTCCACGCCGTCAACCAAAAAGTTGTTGTTGCGCTCTCTGGAACCGTTGACCGAAAAACCGCCGGCGGCTGAATCCGTTTGAACGGTTCCGGGCGCAAGCAAAACGAGTGCTGACGGATTGCGCGACAAAAGCGGCAAATCGAGAATTTTTTGGTTATTGATCAGCGTCGAAAGCTGTTGGTCGGTGGTGTTGACCTGCGTCGCGATGTCGCCGCTTGTGACGTTAACAACATTTTCGCTTCCCGCCGGACTGAGCGTTAGATCCTGTTCCGTAATAAACGCGACAGAAATCTGCACGTCCTTGACCGCTGCCACGGCAAATCCTTGCGAGCTTGCGGTCACTGTATAAACTCCGACCGAAAGTTTCGAGACGGTGTATTCGCCTTGCGAATTCGTGACAACCGTGCGAGTTTCGCCGGTCGTCTGGTTTTTTATCTCGACTTTTGCTCCGCTGATGACTGCGCCTGTGCTGTCTGAAACGCGACCTCTCACCTCACCGAGTGAACTTTGTCCGAAAACCATCTGTGCGCCTGCAAGCAAAACCGCGAAAAATAGCACATTAAAAACCTTTCGTGTTTGTATCATAGATATTTCCCCTTATGAATTAAATTTCGTCTTAAAATTCGGATAAAGTTCTTACTTTGCAGATAGATAATCGCAGAGCGAAACTTTATACAAATAATTCAAATCGTTTAAGCGCAAGGTAAATGCCAAATCTTTGGATTAGGGTTAAATAATTGACAATAAAGAGAAAAATGAGTATTGCGAGAGTCTTGTCGAGGCTATTAATAAAGAGACTATCTTATTTTATAAAATGAAATATTAAATCGAATTTTGTTTTGAATTATGAATGGACAAAAAAAGAGGGCGAATTGCGGATTCGTCCCGAAAAAGTAAAAACCGAGCTACCGGAAAAAAGTTCAGAGTTCACGCTAATGTTCTTTGAAAAATAAATTTCGACAATCGCGGCTCTGCCGCCCGATGTGCGGAAGGGCTGTGCCCTTCCGTCGTTTGCTTTTAAGATTCTTGAGGCTGCGCCTCACTTGCGGTTTCGAGGCGCAGCCTCTCAAATGATTGAAAAATCAGTCGGAAAGGCAGAGCCTTTCCGCACATCGGCGGGCACAGCCCGAAAATCCTTTTGTTAGAACTGTTTTTCAAAAAACATTAGCGCGGACTCTGAACAAATTTCTTAACCTTTCAAACTCTTCAGACATTTCACGAGCTTGACGTTTGATTCCCAATCGGTGACGTTGCCGTTCATTACATTAAAGACTGTTTGGCTGAAAACCTGCGGCAGTTTTTCGCAGTTATTCCAAAGAACGATCACGCGCTCGTTGAAAAGAGCCTGCGCGACGCTGATTTCCGTGACGCGGTCGCACCGCAGCAAAACCTTGCCGTTTTGTGTGTGACAATCTTTCTCGTCGAGCAGAAAAATGGCGGCTTGGCATTGTTTCATCGCGGCGCGTTGGGCGAGCGGCAGAAATCCGTTTTCGTAATTTTCCGCCCCGAACGCGATGCTTTCAAAATCAGCAAGTTCAAGCGCGGCGCGGAGATTTTCAGATTCGCGTTTACGACTTCCGGC
This sequence comes from Acidobacteriota bacterium, assembly GCA_031431735.1. GTDB lineage: Bacteria > Acidobacteriota > Blastocatellia > Pyrinomonadales > Pyrinomonadaceae > JAFDVJ01. The sequence goes on from JANPDZ010000134.1 coordinate 8,868, forward strand.
CGAAATGTAAACGCGGGCGATATTTTCCGCCGCGAGCTTATCGAACTGATAAACGCCCGGACGATTAAAAACCGCTTGCGGAACAGATTCAATTGATCGGGCAGGCGTATCGAGAAACACTTTTATCTGGTCGAGCCTAACGCTTAGACGCGCCGGTTGACCGCGTTTGCCGACCGTTGCCGTACCGAGTTCGGCAGCGTGGCAGAGGCTGAAAAGGCTGACAATGACCGCCTCGATGTTCTCGTCGTTTTGCCGACTCAAAGTCAAATCACTGCCCGATAGCTGCCAAAAATTCGCCACATCCAAGTAAGTAGCAATTTTCAGATTCTGCCTGTAAATCCATTCGACCGCTCGCAAATAGGCGGGAACTGAACGCAAAATACGTCGGTGAATTTCGCATTCGGCTTCGGTATTTTTCGCCAGTTCCTCGCCCAGAGGAGTCAGTAAAAAACGTTCGTCGGCGTGGCTGATGATTCCCCAAAATTCGTAAGCCGCGATTTTGCGGGCATCGAACACACGGCGCGGTTCGGCGTTGGTCATCTCGATGATCGAAACGCCGTTCGGTTTGTGTTTGAAGAATTTAACGACCTCGCGCAAATCATTGGCAGTTGCCAAAATCGGGAGATTTATACTGTTTGCGATTTCAAGCTTCGAGCTTTGCGAAACTTGAATTTCGGGTTGACCTCTATAAAAATAATCGTTTGAATTAACTATCGGCGGCGATTCCGGTTGATAGCCGTTTTTGGAAATTTGAAGATACATCTCTTAAACCTCCCCGCTCAAAGCCATTCCGCCGTCGGCTTTGCAGCCGATTCCGAAACGCTTCATTTTGGCGTTGAGCGTTGTGTAATTGATGCCGAGCATCTGCGCCGCCAGCCGCTGATTGTTGTCCGTCAAAAAGAGAGCCTGCCGGATAATATCGGTTTCAAAGTTTTTCATCTGTTCGTAGAGATTAAAATCTTCGCTCAGATTAACCCGTTCGTTCTCGTTGACGGTTTCCAGTTCGTTCAGTAATTTATTCAATAATTGCTTGACGATACCGATTCGCGGGGTGGTTGAATACTGCCACATTTTGCGTTCGATATATGCTAAGTTCGGACTCTGTCTTGTGTACATCTTTTTACTACCTCGAAATTTATGAATTTTATTTATGAATTAACCCACCAAATATAAATTTATGAATTAACATCTAGAATTTTCGATTAATACGATGCGAAAAGTCTTTCAATAAAAATTGACATTTCTCAATTTTTATCAATTTTCTGCATTTCGTCACAATTAATTGAAAAAAGTTGTGCTTTTTGAACATAAAAGCAGAAACGCGAGAAAGAACTCAGCCTCAGTAGATCCAAATTTCGGATTTCAGATTTCGGATTTCGGATTATTAATGCGAATCAGGGATTGAATATTAGTAAGCTGAAAAATTGTTTGTAAACTCAAAATTCATGGTGAAAAGTGTCAAAATTAGCACGCGGATTTACGCGGATTTACGCGGATTATTTTTAAAATCAGCGTAAATCCGCCGAATCCGCGAAAATCTGCGTCCCATTTCTTTTTAACTTTTCTAATCCTTGAAGTTTTAAGTCAATGCGCGCGGACATTTTTCAACTACTGATTCGCATTATTAATCAATCCCAATCTTGGACTTTTGCCGAATTTTGGATTTTGCCTCCGATAATTGGCGAGTATTTGCGGTTTCAATTGTTTTCAATGACCGCTTTAATTCTACTTTGTCAGATTAATTGAATTTGAAAATTCATAAAAAAAACTGTCCACGAAAAACACGTGCAGACACGAAAAAAAACGCTGTGTTGGTGATTTTGATTAGTGTTTGTGCGTGTGATTAGTGGATAGTTTTTTAATCTAACACGCGTAGAATTAAGTACCTGTCCTTGAATGGGGATTGTTTTTTTTAATATCGAAAATTAACAAAAAAGCGGGCGCAAGCGACCCTTCCTGATCTCAAATTTGCTGTCAATTGATTGATAAACTTTCATCTTTTCTCAAGTTAAGCAGGTGAGCATAAGTTTTGCGACATATTGTTTTTCGTTCTGAGTCCCCGCTTTAGCGGGCAACCGCTGCGCTTCGCTGGCGGTGAGCCGCATAAATGCGGGACTCAAAACTTTTACCAAATATCAGAAAACTTAAAAATTGCTCTATTCAAGTACCTGTCCTAAAGTTATGAGATATTTTGTTTTCGTTCAGAATGCGCGCCTTCAGTTTGACCAACCGCCGCGCTGAACTCGCGCTGACCTCGTTGCCAAGTGCGAGTTCGGAGCGTAAAATCGCGTCGAACGGTGCTTGTAAAATAGCAGGTGCGGCAGGCGTTTCGCTCATTCGCCGTCAATCCAGATTTCTTTTATCCAGGTCGCAAGGTCTTGCCACTTGTCCTTTGTCGTGCCGTCCGAGGACCAGAATTCGACCTCGCCTTTTTTGTTCAGACAATAATAGTCGCCGTTGTCCTCGCAAATCGGCAGCAAGGTCAGCGGTAATTCCATTTCGTCCCAGGCGTATTCGGCAATCTCGCAAAGATTCAGATAGCCGCAATCGGCGGCAACCATTGCCGGTTCGAGCGCACCGACAACGACATCGCTCGCTTCGAGCAAAAACTGCCTGTAATCTGCATGAAACTTGACGTTCAGACGTTTTTCCGCCGCGCTGACTTCCGCTTCGGTCGGCAGACGAAAGGGCTTTGGAACAGGTTCATTCAACTCGCGTAATTCTACGATTACTTCTGATAAATTCATACGAAAACTAAATTTTCATTATTGCTTACTGCTTAATTCAGTGAAGAAAAGGATGTTTAAATTAATTTCACTACAAGACTTTTATAATCTAAATTATCAATTTTGGCAATGAAAATTTTAAAGTCATCCTCAATCAAAATAAAAAGACACAAAATAAATATAATTTCGTGTCTTTGTTTGTCTGTTCGGGGCTCAAAACTACTCGTTCAATAATTTGTCCGAAGTCTGTCCGGTCAGTTCGTCTAAATTGAGCCGAATCATTCCGCCCGCATCTGAAAACGCCGCCATTGTCATCCGTCGCCGGTCGCGGGAACGGAAAAACAACAAGCCGACAATAACGCCGGTCAAAATTGCGAAACCAATCCCCGAAAGGATCCAGAGCGTCGTCGAAAGAAATATATCAGCCATAGTTTTGGCGAGATAGCGTTCATAATTTTTCTGATAATACGGGTCTTCGCCGAGCCATTGCACCATCTTTTCGTATTTGATCCGGTCAAGCAGAGCGTTCGCCGCCGCCTCGTCTCCGGCATCAAAAACAAATGCGCTGTAATTTCCGATACGTCTGTAAAATATGGGCGGATTTTGCGGTTGTTGGGCAAGGAGTTTTGTAAATTGCGCGTCCGATTCGACGGAAACTTGCGGATTTGTATATTCAACGATCAGCAGCTTTCCTGCATCATACGGCGCAGTGACGGCTTCCGTGCCGCCCGCAAAATCAATCAGGTCAAAAACCGTGCGTTCACCGAGAGCTTTTCGCAAATCGTTGATGCTGTTCGTATAGATTGCACGGTTTCGTGCATTTTCCCAATCAGGCAGATGTTTGATCAAAACCGGAATGCCGTCTTCTTCGGAAACTTCCTGACTCTTAAATTGTGCAAACGTGCCGCAAACCGTCAAAAACAGCACACAAGCCGCACTTAAAACTTTTGCAAACTTTAGTTTTCGCATTAAATTTACTTCTCCGCGTGGGAATTTATCCAATCTTTTTTGGAATAATGATAATAGCATTTTTGAAAAATATCAGGCAATTATTTTTCGTTTTGCCGCCGAAAAATATATACCAAACCGTATATTTTGTGCGCTAATTACTACACGGGTTAGTGACGAAACTAAAGTTTGATGCCGGTGGAATATAAGAATATGCCTGAAAAATGCAACAAACAGGCGATTGGGACGTGTTATTTGCGGCAATCTGACACATAAACCAGTTTTGGCACGCTAATTGATTAGTCAGAGCACGGGGGAATAGGAATTATGACAACAACTGAAACATTAAATTTACCTGTCTGGCAAGGTTTGGTAACGGCCGATGTCGAAAAAGTTGAGACGGTTGAAACCGAGAAATTTGAAAAAACCGGTAAAGTAAGCGATTTTGCGCTGGCACAATCTGCCGCCAAAGGTGATATGTTTTCCTTTGAGGAATTATATCAACGCCATCATCGTCGGGTTTATTCGATCTGTTTGCGAATGCTTCAAAATACTTCGGAAGCGGAAGATTTAACTCAAGACGTTTTTATTCAGCTTTATCGCAAGATCGGCAGTTTTCGCGGCGATTCGGCTTTTACGACGTGGCTTCACCGAATGACGGTCAATCAGGTTTTGATGCACTTTCGCAAACGAACCGTGAAGTTTGAAAAAACGACTGAAGAAGGCGAAACACCGATTCAAATTGTGACCGGCACGGCAAATCCGGGCAGAATGCCGATCATTGATAAGATCGCTTTGGAACACGCCATTGAACAACTTCCGGCAGGCTATAAAAATGTCTTCGTTCTGCACGATGTCGAAGGCTACGAACATGAAGAAGTCGCCCGAATTTTGGGATGTTCAGTCGGAACTTCAAAATCGCAACTGCACAAAGCGCGTTTGAAACTTCGTAAACTTTTACAGAAAAAAGCCAATCCGCGTCTGGTCGGAAGATGGCAAAATTAAAATTAATTCGTTTTTATAAATTTGAGGCTTCTCGTTTTGAGAAGCCTTTTATTTGTCAGAACCGTGACCGGACAAAACTCGACGCAATAAACCCAGTCGCTACCGCTCACGGTTCTGATTTTTAGAAATTGATTTCAAACCATGCGCTTGCCGTTGAGAAAAATTCGCGGAAATGATAATACCATTCGCCGTCGTAAGTTCGGCGGTTTGCCGTGATGCCGATGCTGTCAACACCCAAACTATTGCATAAATAAAGTGCACGCGATTGATGATAATCCTGCGTCACGAGAATCGCTTTTTGGACTTCAAATATTTCTTTAGCGCGGTAACAGGTATCGTAAGTTCGTTTGCCGTCATTGTCCAAAACAATATCGCTTTCCGCCACGCCGAGTTCCAACGCCAGTTTCTTCATCGCCGCCGGTTCGTCGTAATTTTCGCCTGTTTTGTCACCGCTCATCAGGAGTTTTTTGACGCGCCCGGCGCGATAAAGTTCAACTCCCGTCAAAACGCGGTCGTAAAGCGAATTCGAAGGCTTTCCGTCGTTCCAAACCCGCGCACCGAAAACGATCGCGACACGTTTCGGTTCATCAGTCGGAATTTCCGTAATTGAGTTTTTTATTTTGTCGCCCGTTTGTGAATGAACGTATTTATTGATGACGGCAATCGAAAGCAGGCCAATCAAAACAATGGCGAGAAGCGAGAGAAAAATGCGTAAAAACCATTTCATAACAGTCAGACTACAAGAATTTTAATTTGTGAATTTTATAGCTTTTTTTCATTAATTCAACAATTATTTGTTCATAACCAAGAATCGCCGTTTCAGTTTTCAACATTTGTTTTTCTAACCATTCACGCAGTTGCGGAATAATTTTTTCAACAAATTCATCCGATTGCGATTCAGAATATTCTTGGGCTTTTATTGAATACAAACTTAAAATTGCGCTTTTATCACGAGAAAATCCGAAAGAACTAACAACTGTTCCGCTAATTAAGGGATAGCGAGTACCACGCGAATCAAAGCGGAAATGCTTTTGCAAATGCCCCAAAGAGATGTAAAGTTCTTCAAAGTCAGAAAAGGCTTCTCTTAGTGCCTTAGAGGAACAAATGAATCTTTCTGACTTTGGTAATCTCGTTGATTTTAACCGCATATTACTCAAAATATACTTCTAATTTAATATTTCTTCTTTCCAATTCAGCAACGAATTTGTCTGAATCAATCGCTTTTTCCTGCGGAATCGCGCCGCGCTCCGAAACTTCGCCGCTTGCCATCATCTGTGCGATGATCGAAGCCGGAAACGCCGTCGTTCGCATCATTGCGCTTAAACCTGTTGTTTCGTCTTGTTTGTCAACAATATCATAGCGTAATTTTTTTGTTTCGCCGCTTATTTTACCGACAAATTCAAGGCGAACCAAGACATAATCGGGTTCGTCAGCCGGAAGATTTCGGGTTAAAAGCTCGCCGAAAACCTTGCGCGGCGTCACTTTGGCGTAATCAACCAAAATTTCTTCGCTCGAACAAAGCCCAAGATCAATCATCATCTTGAATTTTTCACAATGTCCGGCGTAGCGAATGGTTTTGTAGTCTAATTCTTTGATTTTGCCCAAGAATGTTTCGGGCAAGGTCGAAGTTCCGCCAGAAGTCTGAAATGCTTCGAGCGGCGGAAAATCGTCGAACTCTAAACTTTCGATCTCGGTCATTGATTCGACTTCCGTAATCTGACGATCGCGGATGACACGCGCAACTTCGATGTATTCGTTGATCAAACCTTCAACTGAAAAAACGAGTTGATACTCTAAAAGGGTTTTTGGTTTTTGGGGCAAACCGCCGACGCGAATATGGATCTCTTCGATTTCGTCAAATTTGCGCGCGCCGTGCATTGCCAGAACCGAAACCATTCCGGGCGCGAGTCCGCAATCAGGAATAATGCTGATTCCGGCATTTTTTGCTTCTTCGTCAAGCGCGAGCTGTTCGTCAACAATGTAATTATTTCCGCCCAAATCGCAGAAATTTGTCTTTGTCGCAATTGCCGCACGGGACAATTCGATGTTATACCAATAATTGACGCACGAAATTGCCGAATCATGGAAACGCATCAATTCGGTCACATCAGAAATATTCGAAACGTCAATTTGATGCGCCGTGACGAGCGGCGACCCAACTTTTTCCGCCACAGCTTCAGCTTTTTTCAAATCGAAATCAGCAACCGTCACGCCTTCGACCTCGGGCGAATTATGCGCCAAATCAAAAACCGCGCCCAATCCCATTCGTCCTGCGCCAAGTACAAGAATTTTCATAAATTTTTGAGTCGAGAGTCGAGAGTCACGAGTCG
>JANPDZ010000135.1:0-9370 GCA_031431735.1 Acidobacteriota bacterium
GAGTCAAAGAGAGAAATTTGAGCGGAGCTTGGAAAAAGCAAAGCAGGGATTAGAAGATTTATTGAAGAGGAAACAAGAGAAAAGGATTCCGAAAGAGTTAGCCGAAGTGGAGGCTAACGTGCAGGAAATATTGAAGAAAATCGGACTTAAATGTTGTTGCACCAATTTCTGATACCTTCTTTGTAATCGCGGTTCTGCATTTGGAACTTTTATTTCATACTTTTTAATGTTATCAAAGAATTGTCAGACTTGTGTAGTTACTAATGGATAAAACCTCTGATGACCAGCGCAATGCTTCCGTGAATTGCGGCAACCAAAGACAAAATTATGGTCAGCGTCAAAAACTCACGCGCATCTGTGAAAATCGGCTGGTCGAATCCGAACAAAAAGAGCGCAAGCAAATTCCCCGATAAAGCGGAGATCAGGCAAACAAACATTCCGAAAACAACAAGTGCGAGAATCTTTTTGCGATACAAAAAGAGTGGAAATAAAAGAAAATAAAACGAGTAAAACGACACCATATTTGGCACCAGATACATCACCGCGATCGGAACAATCAACGCAATGCTCGGCTGCAGCGATGTATTTTTGACTTGCAGCGTGACGGTCGCAAATATGATTGCCAAAAGCAATAAATAAGGCACCCAATATCCGCAATGCAATAGAATGACAAACGGCTTTTTCATTTTTAAAACTATCCTTTTTCCTTTTTCGTCAGATACAACGCGTAGCTGACGATCGTAATGACAACAAAATAGCTAACGGCAATAACCTGAATATTGACCGGCGGAATTTTTCGGTTGGCGTTTTGACCTGAATTAATCAAAAAATCGATCGCGCCGTGAAGATATGGAAATAAATAGCTGTATTCCCACGGCAGCATTCCAACACCCAAAAACCAAATGACAAAGCCTGCGCCGATCGGCACCAGAAAATTCTTAAATTGCAGACATATCAAATATTGAAGAGCCAGAATCGGCAGACAATCGAGAAAGAAATTTATATTTGCGTATAAAAAACTCAAATAGGGAATCGGCGCAATCGGGTACGGAATATCGCTGAAAAGCATCGAAGGAATAACCGCCGATAAGTACATTCCGAGATTAAACAGCACGAAAACTTCAACGAGCATGATAAAAATCACCAGAAATTTTGTGAAGAAAATGGTCGTAAAATCCTGCGGCGTGGTGTGAAGCTGCTTCCAGGTGTTGTTTTTATACTCGATCTGCGTGATCAAACCTGTTGCCAAAACAATACCGATCGGCAGCAAAAAGACCGCCATTGATTCCCAGGTTTGATTCCATAACTTTTGCCAAAAATCATCGGAAACATAGAGAGTTGCCAATTTGTCGGCGTTCTTTATTCGCGATATTAAAATTATCGTAGGCGTAAAAAATGCGCCGACCAGCACGAGCCAGGATGCCAGACTGCGTTTCTTTTTGAGCCATTCGCTTTGAAAACTGTTGATAAATTTCATTTTTTTACTCGCTAAGAAGATCGAAAAATATCGCTTCCAAATCATTTTCGACCTTGCTGATCTGATAAACTTCGACACCGCTTTGTACCAATGTTTGATTGATCGCGGCAATTTTTTCGTTGTCGAGAATAGGAACCGCAATTTTGCCCGCTTCGATCCGCGCATTTGCGCCGAAATCATTCAGGATTTGCAAAGTTTGAGAATCATTATTCGTTTCAAAAACGATGTATGAATTTTGCAGACGTTTGCTGAAGAGTACCGCCAAAGTTCCTTGAAACAACAGATTTCCTTGATTGATGATGCCGATATGCGTTACTAGTTTTTCGATCTCGGACAATAAATGACTGGAAATCAAAATCGTAATTCCGTGATTTTGATTTAAGCTTTGCAGCAGTTCTCTGACCTCAAGAATACCGTTCGGGTCTAATCCGTTGGTCGGTTCGTCCAAAATCAAAAGTTTCGGTGAATGAAGCAGCGCGATCGCAATGCTCAGACGCTGTTTCATTCCGAGCGAGAATTGATTTGCCGGTTTTTTGCCCGTTTCAACCAAACCGACCAATTCCAAAACTTCCGCGATCCGCGTTGGCGGGCATTGATAAACTTTCTGCAAAACACGTAGATTTTCGACCGCTGTCAGATGTCCGTAAAGCGAAGGACTTTCAATCATCGCACCCGTTTGGCTTAGAATCTCGACCCGGTTTGCCGCAAACGGTTTGCCGAAAACCAGAATCTCGCCGTGTTGTTTTTTGAGCAAACCCAAAATTAATTTGAGCGTCGTCGTTTTTCCGGCGCCGTTCGGACCTAAAAAACCATAAATCGTTCCTTCGATCACTTGCAGATTCACACGGTTTAGGGCAGTTTCGCGTTCCGAAAATTTATGCGTCAGATCTATTGTTTCGATACAATGCTTGGTCATCGAAAATAATCATAAACGCAAAATTTCGAGAAAGATAATCTGCGGGAAATCTATTCTGCAAGTCCTCAATATAATTCTGCAAACGGTTTATTTTGCCCGGTCAAATTTTCTAAGGAAAATGGCTTGAGCAATTAACCGAATCTATTAGCTTGTGTCTGGCGGACAAACAAGCTAAGTTTAATGCAAGGTGCCAACCCTAGACAGGCAATGCCTGTCAGAAATATCGGCGCGAAGTAATTTATTATTTTGCGCCGATGTCTTTTGTGTTTGCATCGGAATTCCCGGGAAAAATTCGTTTCCCAAATTTGCAACAATTCTTTTTCGCATTCAAAATATAGCTTTCAATTTCTTTACAAATAGCAATCTTTGCCTGATTTTCTTATGAATCCAATTTTGCCAAATTCAACTATCGGCGTTTTCGGCAGCGGCCAACTCGGGCGAATGTTTGCCATCGAAGCGCGCAAAATGGGCTATCGCGTTCACACATTTTCGCCCGCGAGCGATACGCCGACCGGACAAGTCGCCGATTTTGAACTCGAAGCCGAATACGAAGATTTAGATAAGGTCAGAGATTTTGCGCGAAAGGTTGATGTCATCACGTTTGAATTTGAAAATGTGCCTTCCGAAACTATTGAAACGGCTTCGCAATTTGTCGAGGTTTTTCCGCGCCGCGAAGTTTTGTATATTACGCAAAACCGTCTGCGCGAAAAAACTTTTCTTGCTGCCAACGGTTTTCCACATACGCCTTTTCGTCACGTTAAAACTTCGGAAGATCTGCAAAAAGCCGTCTTGGAAATCGGTGTTCCGAGCATATTAAAAACTGCCGGATTCGGCTATGACGGCAAAGGTCAAACCAAAATAAGCTCTATCGAAGACATCGAAAAAGCCTTTGCCAACCTGAAAGGAAATGACGGAGTTCTCGAAGCATTTGTCGAATTTGAAAAGGAAGTTTCGGTCGTTTGCGCTCGCGATCAAAAAGGAAATTTCGCGCATTACGGCGTGATCGAAAACGCGCACGAAAATCATATTTTGGACATTTCATTTGCGCCGGCAATTGTTTCGGAAAAAGTTTTTAATGAAGCCGTCGAAATTGCCCGAAGCGTCGCCGAAACTTTCGATTATGTCGGCACTTTGTGCGTCGAATTTTTTTTGATGAAAGACGAAAAACTGCTCATCAACGAACTTGCGCCGCGTCCGCATAATTCGGGACATCTGACCTTTGACGCGTGCGTCACCTCGCAATTTGAACAGCAGCTCCGCGCCGTCTGCGGTTTGCCGCTCGGCTCGACCGAATTTTATGCGCCTTCGGCGATGGCAAATCTTTTGGGCGATTTGTGGAACGCGGGCGAACCGAATTGGCAACGCGCCTTGCAATTTCCGAACGTCAAACTTCATCTTTACGGCAAAGCCGAAGCCAGAAACGGTCGAAAAATGGGGCATCTGACGGCAATCGCGGAAACGGCTGAAAAAGCAGTTGAATTTGTGCGAAAAGCTAAGGAAAATTTAACTAATTTTTAATTTAGGACTTACGCAAGAAAACTTTTTTAACGCAAAGTCGCAAAGTTGCAAAGACGCGCACGTGAAACACTGTGCTTTTCCTAGTTGCCAATACTTGTTGTTTTTCAATGATTTCAAGTAATGAAACATTTTTTCAAACCTCTGCGACTTTGCGTTAAATTTTTCCCAATTGCGTAAGTCCTTTAATTAAAACTTTCGCGCCCACCACACGCCCAAAACAACGCCGATGAATCCGATGAAAACGCTCAGAAAAAGATACACAAAAGCCGTGAGAAATTGATTCTCTTTGATCAAGCTCCAAATTTCCAGTTCAAAAGTTGAAAATGTCGTGTACGCGCCAAGAAATCCGACGATCACGGCAAAGCGCAGGTTTTCGTTGAGTTCAAACTTTTCTGTAAAAAGCACAAGCAAAAATCCGATCAGAAACGAGCCGGTAATATTGATAAAAAAGGTCGGAAACGGAAAGGGTTTGAAGTAATTTTGGAGAGGCGAAATGTTGATCAAATATCTCGCGACCGCGCCGCACGCGCCGCCGATGCCGATCGCTAAAATTTTTGTCAAAGTTTCCATAGATTTATTAAAGAAATTTAATAAAAATAAACCATATTACTAAATTGATATTGTTTGCCACCAGCCAAATTATTTGTGAACGGCTAATTTTTTCTTTAACAACTATAAATTCTTCTTCAGTTGTTTTAATTAAACTATAGTCGGCTAACCATTTTTGTGTCTTTAAGAACCCGCCAATCAAACATAAAATAGAGCCAAAAAGAAAGATAGACATTAAAAAACTGAATTTATCCTCATCGAAATAAATAAATACCATTCCGAGAAAATTTATTCCGAAAAGTATTGGCAGAACACGGTTTAAAGCTAAAATCTCTCCTGCCGATTGAATCGCTAATGTCGTTTTTAGATATATCTGACAACTTGTAATTATTTCTTTTTTATCTATAAACGACTGACAAAACGGACAATTTCTCGAACCTTCAAGAACCGCGTCCGTGAAACTTTTCATTTTTATCAATTGATGACACGAAGGACATTTAGCAAACGGTGTAATATTGGCAAACTGTGTAATATCTGAATGTTTTGTCCGAGGCTTAAAGAGCATTTATTTATCTAATTGCTTTGTATTTTTTCGCCAAAAGGCGCGGCGGGAAACCAAACCAGTAAAGCCCTTGAAAAACCGACCATTTTGTAAAAGTCCAGATAAATGAATCGTTTTGAAAACGGCGCGAAGAAGTTGTCACGGCTTTGGTCAGATATCTGAAATCGCCGCGCCGTTGGAGACGTTTGAAAAAATCCACGTCCTCGAAAAGCGGCAAAGGTTTAAATCCGCCGATCTTTTCGTAGGTCGCGCGCCGCGCAAAAATTGCCGAATCGCCATACACCAGACCGATTGATTTGAGCTGCGGGTAAAGCCACATCAGAAAACGCGCCCAACGGCTGCCGCCATCGAAGATCACCTTGAAATTTCCGCCGACGATCGAGTCGTATTTCATATATTTTTTGATTTCTCCGGCACAGCCTTGCGTGGGGCGCGTGTCGGCGTGGAGAAACCAGAAAATTTCGTGCGACGCGTGCAGAGTTCCTTCGTGAAGCTGTTTTCCGCGATTGGCTTCGCCGAATTTGATAAGCTTCAGAGGTTTTTTGAATCCGTAATTTTCAATGATCTCAACCGTTTTATCGGTGCTTCCGCCGTCAACAATGATAACTTCATCAACATTGACAAGCCGCGAGATCGCGTCGAGCGTTTTTTCAATCGTTGATTCTTCATTGAATGCCGGGATGATGACGGAAAGTTGCATTAAGTAAAAGGTAAAAGGTAAAAGGTAAAAAGTAAAAGGTAAAAGGTAAAACCCGAACATTTTTTGTGAATTTAACAGACATTGTTGGAAATAAGATTTGCCCGCAAAGGCGAATAAACGCAAATGTTTTCTGAACCTTTTTTCAATCTTGAACTCAGTTTGACCAAAAACTGCCTTAATTCACCTTCGCGGGCAGAATTTCTTAATAAACATTATTTGAAATAAAGAAATTATCCACGAAGGAACACGAAGATTTCACGAAGGTCAGAAAAAGTTGCGGATTAGTTAAAACTGAACCGACAAGCGGCGATAAATATTTCAAAAAAAGAAAAAATCTTCTTGGTTCCCAACGCGTGAAACTTCGTGGATAGTTATTTCAAATAATCTCTAATTAGTCAGAAATTTGTTATTTCCAATAATCTGATGAATAAAGAAAAAAGATAAAATAATAACTGATATTACGTAATTGTTGAGGTCTTTGGTCTTTGGTTTTTGGTTTTTGAAAGAAATTGCAGATTGCCGATGAATTTCTCACCTTTCCGCTTAAGTTTCAGTAGCTTGATTGAAAATTATCGGACTTAACTTGAATAAAACCAAAAACCAAAGACCAAAGACCAAAAGCCAAAGACCTAATCAGTTACGATATTACGCAGTTTTGATTTCAGCCGCGTTTTGGCTAAAAACCAATTTTGCGTAACATCAGTTATTATTAGTCTGCTCGTTTTTGGTAAATTCTTTTGCTTATTTTTGTTTGGCTTTTTCGCGCATTGTTTTTATCAGCTTTTCGACCTGTAGCCTGTTTTTCGGCTTTCGGATTCGCTTTGAGATAAAGTTCGAGTTCGTCGGCCGCATCCGCCGGGCGATTCAGATTGTAGTAATAAAGCAGTGCGAGTTCCCAATGCGCGTCTGCTAATTTGTTTTTGCTCAGTTCTTTAGCTTTTTTTAGATTAGTTTCGGCCTTTTCAAATTCTTTAAGTTCACGATAAATTTTACCAAGAAAAAGAAACGAATTTGCCGCCGATTGATTAAGCGCGATTGATTCTTCGAGCGTTTTGACGGCTTCCTGCTTTTTACCGAGTTTATATTCGGCAATGCCGCGGCCGGATTTCGCCGAAAAACTTTTCGGATTAACTTCAAACGCTTTTGTAAACGCGCTTTCAGATTCGGCAAATTTGCCTTTTGCCAGATATTCGTAACCGATTTTTTCGAGCGCGAGAAAATATTCCGGAAAGATCTTGAGGGCGTTTTCGAGTTCGGCCAGTGCTTCGTCCCGTTTTTTATCTTCGAATTTTTTGAGCGCGTTTTCATAATATTTTTCGGCTTCTTTCGGAACGTTTTGAGCAAAAACAACTTCATTATTGAGCGGCGTTTGGCTCTTTCCACGGTCAATTTCCAACGTGAAATTTAACTGCAAAGATTCGCTTCCCGAAGACAAACCCGTCGTTGTGCTTGTCCGGTTTCCTTGTCCAAGCTGGATTCTCTCCTTCACCGATTTGAAATTTGTGCCGTCAACTCTGACCTGCACATAATAAATTCCGGCGCGAATTCCTTGAAACAGATACAGACCCGACGGCGCGGTTTTCACTGATTTTAAGAGACGCTCAAATTCATCGAGCAATTCGACATCAATCTTGGCGACAGATTTTCGATTGCTGTCAAAGACAATACCGCTGATCGAATTTTGAGCAAATATATTTTTTGCTGTCGCCGCAAAAATGAACGCTAAACAGAAAATTGCGAATAATGTTTTCATAAAAAAACGAAGAAAACCTGCTCCGTTTAAGGAGCAGGTTAAATTAAGTTAAGTTTCAAACTTTATGATTTTTTAGAACATAAAGCGGAAACCGAAGCGAACCGAACGCGGAAGTTGGTAATCGGAAGGCTGATTAAACCTTGCGTCGGTCTTGAACGCGGCACAACTGGCTGTTCCGGTTGTCCCGCACGTTTGTAACCCCGCATTTCCGCGACGATTAAGTTCTTGAATTGTCGAAGATAATCCGCCGCTGAAAATTCGTTGAATAAATTGGGTTTCATTCGTCACAGTCGGGAAAAATAGCTGCACCGAATTTGCTGCCAAATCGCCGGAGAAAATTGTCTGGAATCTGTTTGTGACAGCTTCCTGATTGAACAGATTCAGCACATCCAAATCAAACGCTAATGTATATCTTGCATCGCGTCCGAATTTGTATTTGTGTGAAATCGCAAAATCGGTTTGCGTGTAAGTATCCGTGCGGCCCAGATCGCCGCGTCCGTTGACGAATGTTCCAGCGCTGTAAGCATTTACTCTGGTTGAAATCGGCGTTCCGCTTTCACCAAGGAAAAATGCTTTGAATTCCGTGCTGTTGACACGACTTCCACGCCAATCGAAATTGTAACCGGCATTTATTTTGAAAACGTGCGGTCTGTCAGTCGCCAATCTTCCGTTGTCGGGTTTACCGTCAGCGGTAAATCCTAAGAACGGAATGTCGAAGAAACGATTGACGTTCGGGCTTGAGCGTCCGTTTTCGTCGGAGCTTGCCAAACCTGAATAATTACCAAAAAGACGACTATAAGTGTAGCTCGCATTGAAAAAGTAATTATTCGACAGCCGTTTGTTGACTCTTAATTCGAGTCCGTCATAAAGACGCTCGGCTTTCGGAGTCGCCGGAACGCCCGGGAAAAACGGTTGTGCCGTCAGACCCAATCCCGGATTGCCGATAAAGAAAAGTTCGTTTTGATTGGCATCAAAAACGCCGATGTCTTCAATCGCACGGTCAATCTGTTTGTGCGTGAAGCGAACGCCGAAATTGAAATTACTGCTCAGTTCCTGTTCAAAACCTACATCAAACGAGCTTTCGCGCGCCGCCTTTAAGTCCGGGTCAACGCGGTTGTCGTTCGGGTCGTTTGACGGAACGCGCAAATCAACATCCAAGACCTGATTCGTCAAAATGTATTGTCGGGTGTAGAAAGTGTAATTCGGATTCGACGCGAGAAGCGGAACATAAATCCGTCTTAACACATCACCACCGAACGAACCGCGCGGCAATTGATATTTGAAACGGTCATAAAACCAGCCGAAACCGCCATAGAGCTTGGATTTTCCGTTGCCGAAAACGTCCAATGCAAAACCGATGCGCGGCGCCGGTTTGTCGCCCCAACCGAAAACAATCGGAATTCCCGTGTCAGTAAAAGACGGAACATCTTCTTTTTCGATACGGAAACCCGGATTGATCGTCAAACGTCCGATAGTCCAACTGTCTTGTACATAGATCGCCTGACTTTTGCTTCCGGTCATTCCGTTTGTGCCGAAATATTGAATGTAGCCGTAACCGACCTCGCCCGGTCCGCCGCCGACACCGCGCGATGTTGCCCCGTAGAAAAGACGAATTTCGCCCTGTCCGCCGATCGTCGAATAACCGGTTGCAACGTCGTTGCTGAGTTTGTTTAATTGATAACCGAACTTCAAATTATGACGACCGATGCCATCGAAAATGACGCTCGCATCAGCATCAAAAGTCGTTCGTTTGGAAATATCGCGGTCAACGCCCAAAATGTTCGGAACGTTTGAAAATCCGGCAACACAGGTTCCAGCGGGTGTGACACCCTGAACTGCTGTGTTTCCGTTCAGACAACGCACACGGTCAATTGACGGAATTCCGTAACTGCCCA
>JANPDZ010000136.1:0-3569 GCA_031431735.1 Acidobacteriota bacterium
CATCACACAAACCAATGACCTTATCGGTTTTTCAAAATTTCCTTCTTTCAATCGAAACCGCTGCCATATTTTCACCAGCGTTTTAAGTAATCCCGGCAGTTGTCATTTTTAAAAGCACTGACCGGTAAAAAAACAAATCCGCAATCCGAAATCCGAAATCGGTTTTCATTTCACTTTCTAATTCGCTATACTTATGCTTTTAGATTCAAGCGTTAAAAACACCAAGGTATGATTTACAATATGAAATTTTTGTCTTTACTTTTTATTTTTGCACTTTCCGCCGTAATTTCGGCACAGACGGCTTCCCTTCAAGTTGAAGGCGAAAAGCACCTGAAAAACATCAAACAAATATCTTTCGGCGGCGAGAACGCCGAAGCATATTTCTCGTCTGACGGCAAAAAGCTGATCTTTCAATCGAAACGAGACGATCTGCAATGCGATCAGATCTTCTCGATGAACATTGACGGCTCAAACGTCAAACGAGTTTCCAACGGCGAAGGCCGGACGACTTGCTCGTATTTTCTGAAAGGCGGCAAAAAGGTGATTTACGCCTCGACCTTTATGGGTAAAAAGGAATGTCCGCCGAATCCTGATTTTTCAAAAGGCTATGTCTGGGCGGTCTATCCCGATTACGATATTTTTGTCGCCAACGCTGACGGCACAAAAATCAAAAAACTGACCGATTCGCCCGGCTACGATGCGGAAGCGACCGTTTCGCCCAACGGCAAGAAGATCATTTTCACATCAGAGCGCGATGGCGATCTCGAACTTTATTCGATGGACATTAACGGCAAAAACGTCAAACGTCTAACGAATGAACCCGGTTACGACGGCGGTGCGTTTTTCTCGCCCGACAGCAAAATGATCGTCTATCGCGGTTCGCACCCGACCGACGCTAAATTAATTCAACGCGACAAAGAATTATTGGCGGAACATCTGGTTGTTCCGACCATTTTCGAAATCTGGACGATGAACGCCGACGGCACGAATAAACGGCAGGTCACGAAACTAAACACTGCGAGCTTCGCGCCTTTTTTCACGCCCGACGGCAAACGCATCATCTTCTGTACGAACTATTTTGCGACCGATGCAAGAAAGCGAAATTTCGATCTGGCAATGATTAATGTTGACGGCACAGGTCTTGAAAGAATCACTTTCAATGAAACTTTCGACGGTTTCCCGATGTTCTCGCCCGACGGTAAAAAACTGGTCTTCGCGTCCAACAGAAATGCTGCCAAAACGGGCGACACGAATGTTTTCATCGCCGATTGGGTTGATTAAATGTTTGGAGTCCCGCCTTCAGGCGGCTTTTCGTTGATTTTTTAACTTGACTTATGTTCGGTATTTTGCCGCCTAAAGGCGGGACTCCAAACTACAAAATTATGAAAAAGCAATTTTTAAGTTTTCTTCTCCTCTTATCGTTCGCATTCAGCGTTGCCGCGCAAAAGGCTGATGTTACTGAACAAAATCTCAGGACAAACATCGGCTATCTCGCTTCCGACCAATTGGATGGACGACGAACGGGCGAACCGGGCGCGACGACCGCCGCCGGATACGTTGCCAATCTTTTTCAGCAATACAAACTCAAACCGGGCATTTCCACCGCGACGGGCGGCAAGACGAGCCAGAATTTTCTGCAAAAATTTCCATACACGACCGGCGTTGAGATCGCCGAAACGGGCAACGAATTTAAGTTGAATCTTAAAAATGTTGACAGTAAGCAGGTTTTGGTCGAACAGAACAATCCGGTCAAGCCGATGATATTTTCGCCGAACGGCGAAGCAACTGACGCGAAAATCGTTTTTGCAGGCTTCGGCATCGAATCGGCAGAATCTAATTTCAACGATTACGACGGTTTAGATGTCGCGGGCAAGGTCGTTCTCGCGTTTGACGGAAATCCCGAAAATGATCTGCCGCGCTCGGCTTTTTCGCGTTTTACCGTTCACGCCAAAGCAAAAATCGCCAAGGACAAAGGCGCGGTCGGTCTTTTGCTGATTTCGCGTGAAGATAAATTTGAAAACGATAAATATGGGCG
Organism: Acidobacteriota bacterium; assembly: GCA_031431735.1. Lineage (GTDB taxonomy): Bacteria > Acidobacteriota > Blastocatellia > Pyrinomonadales > Pyrinomonadaceae > JAFDVJ01. The sequence continues at coordinate 2,036 of JANPDZ010000136.1, forward strand.
CATTAAATACGACCAAACAAACGGCGAAGCGGCTGTTCCGACGTTTGCTATTTCGCGCACGACCGCCGCAAATATTCTCGGCATCAAAGAAGCGGAACTGAAAACGATCGAAGCTCTGACGGCGATGAAAAAAGATACGACCGCGAAAGTTAAAGTCGGCTTTCGCGATCTGTCACCGACGGTCAGCTTTAAGGTCAATCTCATCAAAAAGACGACCGATGCCTACAACGTCATCGGAATTTTGGAAGGAACCGACGCAACGCTGAAAAACGAAGCAATCGTCATTGGCGCACATTACGATCATCTCGGCAAAGGCGGGCAAGGCAGTCTCGCAGTCAATTCGACGGAAGTCCATCACGGCGCGGACGACAACGCTTCGGGAACTGCCGCCTTGATCGAAATGGCGCGGATATTTGCCAAGGAAAAGAAAAATAAACGAACGATAATTTTTATCGCGTTCGGCGGCGAGGAAGAAGGTCTTTTGGGCTCAAAATATTACGTCAACAATCCCGTCTTTCCGCTCGACAAAACCATTGCGATGATCAATATGGATATGGTCGGGCGCCTGAAAGACGATAAATTAACGGTCGGCGGAATCGGCACGGCGAGCGAATGGAAAGGTTTAGTTGAACAAATAAATTCTTCACAGAGCGAAAGAATAAAAACAATTGGGGAAGAAAATTTAAAAACAAAAACTACGGTCGAAGACTCGTTGAGAAAAAATGGATTTTCAGATGTTCAAGCAGAAGTTAAAGATAATTATGTTTATCTTTATGGAACTATAAATAAAGGCAAAACGGAGGAAATGATTAGGCTCACAAAAGAAGTTTGGAAAAAATCTATTGACAATAAAGTAACTGAATTTGTTCTGGGAAAAAACTTCAATCTCCAATTAAGCGAAGACGGCTTTGGTCCCTCGGATCATTCATCGTTTTACGGCAAGCAAATTCCTGTCCTGTTTTTCTTTACGGGTTCGCACGAAGATTATCACAAACCGTCGGACACGGCGGATAAAATCAATTACGCCGGAATGTTGAAAATCATCGAATATGTCGCCGACATTACACGTTATATTGACCAAAATCCAAAACGCCCGACCTACACGGTTGCTAAATTATCGTCAACCGGCGGCGGACGGACAAATTTCAATGTCACTATCGGCGTTATTCCGGGCTACGGCGAATCAACCGACGGAATGTTGCTTGACGGTGTGCGCGACGGTTCGCCCGCCGCCATTGCCGGATTAAAAGCAGGCGATAAAATCGTCAAATTCGCAGGCAAGGAAATCCGCAATGTGCAGGATTACACCTTTATTCTCGGCGAACTCAAAGCCGATACCGAATACGACATCGAAATAATGCGCGGCACCGAAAGACTGACTTTGAAAGTAAAACCGGCGGCGCGGAAGTAAGGCGAAGAGACGAAGAGACGAAGGGACGAAGGGACGAAGGGACGGAGGGACGAAGGGACGAAGGGACGAAGAGACGAGGAGACGGAGAGACGAAGAGACGAAGGGACGAAGGGACGAAGGGAC
>JANPDZ010000137.1:0-2118 GCA_031431735.1 Acidobacteriota bacterium
AAATTTCTTGCGGCGATAAATCAGAAGCCAGTAAAGCTTTGACCTCGCGTAACATTTCCGGATCATCGGCGCAAATATTTTGCAAAAATTCTTCGCGCTCATCCGGCTCAATCGCTAAAGCCGAATGATAAATCGCTTCCAGTTTTTTCCAGCGTTCCGTTTCCATTTCATTCATCCAAACCTTCTCCGTTTTGTTAAAGCGACAAATCCAGACAGAATCCGCCACAGAAAATAATAAAAATAAAAAACTTTTATTTGTTTCGATTTCGATATACTTTACAATAAGTTTAGCGGAGAATTTGAAGAAATGACAGAACAAGCAAGTATCACGGTAAAATTGCCGAAAAGACTCGGTTTGAGCGAATTTGAAGTAACAATGTTTTTGGCTTCAAGGCTTTACGAAGCGGGAAAAATAACTTCGGGACAAGCGGCAGAAATGGTCGGATTGTCAAAAAGAGCGTTTATAGAATTGTTGGGCAAATATAATGTATCGGTTTTCGGCTATACATTGGACGAAGAAGATTTATCTCTGATATGAAAAGAATTGTTATTTCCGATTGCCAAAGATTTAGGAACTCACTTTATGCGATTTTAGTTTTCAGCCATCGGAGATGGCGACAACGTGTAGCCCGTAGCGCAAGCCATTAGTATCTACACAAATTTGGAATATTTGAAATTTGTGTAGATACTAATGGCGCAAGCTACGGGAACAGGCGATAATAATTCAAAGCTATCGAAGATAGTGACAGATCCCGCCTCTGTCGCCCGCTAACGCGGGCTTGTCTGATATTTTTATCGAAACCCGTAGCTCGCGCTACGGGCTACACGCTGACACCCGCTACGCGGGCTAAAATTCAAAAATTGCGTAAGATGAGTCGCCATGATTCGCAGAATCAACACCACGAATGAAAATAATCTATTTTCATTCGAGACTTTCGCCGATTCTCAAACAACAATTGCTGGACAGTTAGTTTTTAATGAACAAAACATCTGAAATCACGACACTCTTAAATGCTTGGGAAAAAGGCGACAAAGACGCTTTGGATAAACTGATGCCGCTGGTGATGGATGAATTGCGAAAATTAGCCAAAAGATATTTACGCAAAGAAAAAAGCGGTCATTTATTACAAACAACCGCTTTGGTTAATGAACTTTATCTGAAATTGGTTGACCAAAAAACCGTCAATTGGCAAAACCGCTCACATTTTTTTGCTATTTCCGCAACTTGTATGCGGCAAATTCTGATTGATTATGCGAGGTCGCAATTGCGTGAAAAGCGCGGCGGTAAAATCGGACACCTTCCGCTTGATGAAATCCAAATAATCACGCCTGAAAAATCTGTGGAATTGATTGCTCTCGATGAAGCATTGCAAAAATTAGAAAAGCAAGACAAAAGAAAAAGCCAAATTGTCGAATTTCGATATTTTGGCGGTTGCACAGTCGAAGAAATTGCGGAAATACTCAATATTTCAGTCAGAACAGTTGAGAGAGATTGGCAAATGGCAAAGGCTTGGCTGAAAAAAGAAATATAACAAGTCATCGCCTTGAAAACTCAAAACGATGACTCCTGCTGAAATATTTTCTATTCTATTCGACCGTCACGGATTTTGCCAAACTTCAAAATTTATTAAGATTAGAATTCTTCTTCGTCTTTTGTTTCCTCAACAATATTGCTTTGTGCAGATGGCAAAGCGTTTTGAATAGTTTGCAATTCGTATTTAGTGATATGCCAAAGTTCGGCGGCGCAATTATCAATCTCGTTTTCCAAACGCGAAACTTCCGTCAAATTGTCATTCGCCATTGCCGCATGGCATTGTTCAGAAAATACAACGAGTTTTTGATGAAGCGCGTTTGAAGCGTCAAAATGCGGAATGGCAATATGTTCGAGAACGTGCGTTGAAGTCGAAGTCGAAATAACGTAAGACATCACAAGCAATTTGCAAGGCGATGAATTCAAAAGCGCGGTTAAATAATCCGCTTCGGCTTCGCTGACGCATTCAACTGCCATCAATTTATGATCGGGAATTATTGGCTTGCCATCTTGCATACCAATTTTCGTCGCTTGAAATTCTCTCGATTGCTCGCGCCACACGACTTTGAAAGGCGCAAGCGTGTAAC
>JANPDZ010000138.1:0-3814 GCA_031431735.1 Acidobacteriota bacterium
CACAGCGCGGCATTGGGGTCACCGATTATCATTCGCGGAAAGACATTTTGTTGGGCAATGAAAAGGATCTGAAACCGACGGAACAGCCTGTTACTGAGGCAAATAAATCCGTAATGTTATACGGCGCAGCTATGAAGCCGCAGGCTACGCCGGTGATGCGTTCAAAGAAAGAAAGCAAAGACGACAAGATGGCTGATATGGTGGCGGAAAGAGATGAGGAATCAAATCAGCCGACGAATCCCGACACGCCGATCAACCTGCGCTCGAACTTCAACGCGCTGGCAATTTTCGCGCCGTCGGTCAAGACCGATTCAAACGGTAAGGCGACGGTTGAAGTAAAAGTGCCGGACAACTTAACACGCTATCGAATAATGGCGGTTTCGGTTGACACCGGCAAACGCTTCGGCGGCGGCGAATCTTCGCTTACTGCCAGACAGCCTTTGATGGTGCGCCCCTCGGCACCGCGCTTTATGAATTTCGGCGACAAGATCGAATTGCCGGTCGTCGTCCAAAATCAAACCGACAAAGATATGGCGGTTGACGTTGCGGTTCGCGCCACCAACGCGACTTTGACCAACGGCGGCGGTCGTCGTGTTTTGGTAAAAGCCAATGACCGCGCCGAAGTTCGTTTCCCGGTTTCGGCGGAAAAAGCCGGAACAGCGCGTTTCCAAATCGCTGTCACGGCAGGGAATTGGTCTGACGCGGCGGAAATAAGTTTGCCCGTTTGGACTCCGGCGACGACCGAAGCCTTTGCGACTTGCGGCACGACCGATCAAAATGGCGCGATCTTCCAGCCCGTCCAAACGCCGGGTGATGTTTATCCGCAATTCGGCGGTCTGGAAGTAACGACCAGCTCGACGCAATTGCAGGAATTAACCGACGCGTTTGTCTATCTTTATCGGTATCCGTATGAATGTTCGGAACAAATTTCGTCGCGGATGATCTCGATCGCCGCTCTGCGCGATGTGCTGACGGCGTTCAAATCAAAGGAAATGCCGACGAAGGAAGAACTCGACAAGAATTTTGCAAAAGACATCGAGATCTTAAAAGGTCGGCAGCGTTCGGACGGAAGTTTTGGTCTCTGGTCGCGTAATCGGGAACGCTACGAATATCCGTTTTTGACGATTCACGTCGCGCACGCGCTTGCGCTCGCCAAATCGAAAGGCTACAAAGTGCCGGACGAAATGCTCGATAAAACTAAGCCTTATCTTAAAAATGTCGAAACTAAATTTGACGAATGGCACAAACGATCCCCGCAAGTTCGCTGGACAATTTCGGCTTACGCGCTTTATATCCGCGATCTGATGGGCGATAAAGATGTTGCGAAAGCAAAAGCCCTGCTCAAAGAAGCCGGCTTAGAAAAACTTCCGTTTGAAGCGATCGGCTGGATTCTTTCGGTCTTGGCAAACGATAAAACCTCGGGCGTAGAAATCGAAGCAATCAAACGCTTTTTGATGAATCGGACGACTGAAACTGCTGCCGCCGCCAATTTTGTGACCGATTACGGCGATGGCGGTTGGCTGATCATGTATTCAAACCGACGCGCCGACGGCGTGCTGCTCGAAGCCTTGATCAAAGCCGAACCGAACAACGATCTGATCCCGAAACTCGTCCGCGGTCTGCTCGATCATCGCACCAAAGGCGCGTGGTCAAACACGCAGGAAAACGTCTTTATTCTGCTGGCTTTGGATAAATATTTCAACGCTTTTGAAAAGGTCACGCCCGATTTCATCACGAAGATCTGGCTTGGAAACACATACGCGGGCGAGGAAATATTCAAAGGCCGTTCGATTGATTCGAATATTCTGAATGTTCCGATGTCTTATCTGGTCGAACAAGGCGGAACTTCGAATCTGATTCTCGATAAACAAGGAGCGGGACGGCTTTATTATCGAATCGGTATGAAATACGCGCCGAAGAATCTAAAACTCGCTCCGGCGGATTACGGATTCACGGTTTTGCGGAAATACGAAGCCGTTGACGCGGCGGATGATGTCAAACAAAACGCTGACGGAAGCTGGACGATCAAAGCCGGAGCGCGCGTTCGCATTCGCTTGACGATGGTTGCACAAGCCCGACGCTATCACGTTGCGTTGGTTGATCCGCTTCCGGCTGGTTTAGAGATCCTGAATCCGGAACTTGCGGTCAGCGAATCGGTTCCGGGCGATACGCAAAATACATCGGTCGTCGAATACGGCAGCCGAAGTTACGGACGCGGTTATTATTGGTGGCGTGCAAATTGGTTTGAACACCAAAACTTCCGCGACGAACGCGCCGAAGCCTTTACGTCGCTGCTCTGGGAAGGCGTTTACAATTATTCGTATGTGACGCGGGCAACGACGCCCGGACAATTCGTCGTCCCGCCCGCGAAAGCCGAAGAAATGTATCATCCCGAAACCTTCGGACGCAGCGGAACGGATTTCGTAAATGTGGAGTAGAATTAGCGAGAGGATGGCTAGACAAAGTTGAAAACCAAGAGGAAATTTCCAGATTTGTCTAGCTTAACCTGAGTCTTGAGTTGAAATCAAAGAAGAAATGGGATGCGGATTTTCGCGGATTGTTTAAATTAAATTTCGGCGAATTTTAAAATATTTTCAACAAATCGGCGAAAATCCGCGTCCCATTTTCTTTCTAATTTTCAACTCAAGACTCAGGTTAGCTTAACTTTTGTTAATTACCGTGAGTCACGAACGATTCGTGGAATCAGCACCTCGTATGAAAATAGGATTTCTAATGGAATCAACAACTTCGGCGCCTATTTTATAAGAGGAATTACCGAAAGAGTTTTTCGCCAACGATTGCCGTACAGCACCGAAAAAGCCATCGGCGGTTTCCAAGAATTGATACCGATATTTTGAAGGAATCGCCTTTTTCATCCAACAATTCTGGCAGTGCTTGCGAGTCATGCACATTCGCCGGTGTCACCGTATAATCATCGATCAATTTGCTTCCAACATCCGCTTTGATATGATTTTTATACCCATAATAGGTTTCGTTATTTTTCTTCGTCCATCTCGCTTCAACATCTTTATGTGGCAATTTGTGCTTATTTTCATCTTTTCCCCATTCTTCCGGTATCTTGCCGTCTTTGATTTCTTTGTTTTCTTCCCGACTGTTTCTTTGTCGCGGCACTTCGTGAAAACTCGCATCCACCATTTTTCCCGCCGAGATTATCAACTTCTGCTTTTCTAATTCTTTGTAAAAACAAGCAAATAACTTCTTTTCATTCTCATTTTCTTTGAGTCTTTCTTTGAATGTCCAAATTGTATTCGTGTCCGGCACTTTCACACTTAACCCTAAGCCGGTGAATCTTTTGAACGATAATCGGTCATTTAGTTGATACTCTGTCTGCTCGTCCGAGAGATTATACAACCGTTGCAAAATAATGATCTTAAACATCAAAACGTAATCATATGGCTTGGCTCCGGCTTGGCTTTTCCTTGCTTTCTTCTCATAAATCTCGTTGAGCGTTTCTCGAAACACTTCAAAATCTATTCTCTCAGTGAGCTTTTCTAATGGGTCTTTTAACCTGCTCAACTTTTCTAATTGCTCATTGATATCGAAAGATTCTCGTCCTAATTGCTTTGTCTTGATGGTCATATCTTTTATAAAGTATGATGTCATCCTTTACTTTGGCAAATCCGCTGGTTTAATCTCTATTTTTGGAACCGCCCTTAAGGAACGTGTAAAAAATAACTTATAACAATCCTTGTTGGTTCAGAGTCGGGCTACCGCCCGACGATTCGCGAAAGTCGGGCAGTAGCCCGACTCTGAACCGTTAGTTTTTTATTTATATCGTTATAACTTATTTTTT
>JANPDZ010000139.1:0-1637 GCA_031431735.1 Acidobacteriota bacterium
TGTGCGAAAGCAAAATTTCGGACAAGTTCGTAACTCATTTATTCGGATCTATGATCAAATGAATAACGAAGAGATTGCAAAATATGAACTGGATGAAGATTTTTCCACCGAATCTGCCATCGAATTCGGACGACTTTATCGCCGTGATGGAGCTTGGAAATTTGAAGCAATTGGTAAAGGTTACCAAGGCGGGTTGCAAACTCTGGTTAACAAATTCAATTAAATCTAAAACTTAAGAAGGAGGAGAAAATGGCAATTAACTTGACCAAAGGTCAAACAATCAATCTCGAAAAAAGTCAATATGATTTGTCATCTGTGACCATTGGTTTAGGATGGGATGTCAGAAAAACGGGTGGCGGTGGTTTCTTTGGCAGCCTTTTTAGCGCAAAAGAAGAAGATTATGATTTAGACGCAATCGCATTTCTACTTGACCAAAACGACAAGGTTATCAATCTAGGCAATCAACAAATGATTGGCGGGGATGTCATCTTTTTTAATAACCTCCGACATCCATCCGGCAATATTTGGCTAACTGGAGACAATCAAACTGGTGCCGGCGAAGGCGATGATGAACAAATCATCGTTAAACTCAACTCACTCGCTCCGCAATATAACAAAATTCTTTTTGTAGTTTCGATTTATCAAGGAATGCAAAAAAATCAACATTTCGGGATGCTTGATAATGCCTTTATCCGTGCCGTTGACGCCCGTGGTAAAGAAATGTTGAGATTCAGTTTGTCAGGTGATGCCAATTTCAACCAAATGCGAACCGTAGTTTTTGCCGAACTTTATCGCCGGGAGGCTGGTTGGAAATTCCGTGCTTTGGGAAATCCGCATCCCACTGATAGTTTTATCGAAATTCTCCGAAGTTATGCTTAGTTAAAATGTAAAACAGCCCAAGAAGAATTTTAGATTTAGAGGGCTAAATTAGACGAGACATTGTCCTAATCTAGCTTGAGAATAAAATTGTGTAAAACATTTTTTCGTTTAACAAAATTATGAGAAAACTACCTGTATATTTAGTTTTAGACACTTCTGGTTCGATGTCAGGAGAACCGATTGAAGCAGTGAAAAATGGTATGCAAATATTGGTTAGCGCACTTCGGCAAGATCCTTACGCGCTCGAAACCGCTTATTTGAGTGTTATCACTTTCAATAGCCAAGCCCAACAACTCGTTCCGCTCTCGGAGTTGACCACTTTTAATGTGCCAAACGTCCAAGCCAGCGGTGCGACAGCAATGGGAGCCGGACTAAAACTGCTGGCGGAACGGGTGGACCAAGAAGTTATAAAAACCACTGCCGACACCAAGGGCGACTGGAAACCGATGGTCTTTATTATGACTGACGGCGGCCCGACCGATGATTGGCAAGCCGGTCTCAGAGAATTTCAACAACGAAAATTCGGCGTGGTCGTCGCTTGTGCTGCCGGAACGGGGGCAGATACCAACGTCTTAAAACAAATTACGGAAAATGTGGTGACGCTCGACACTGCCGACACGGCTTCGCTTCGTGCCTTTTTCAAATGGGTTTCAGCCTCGATCAGCACCAGCAGTCAAAAGGTGGAAAGCAGCGGCAAGGAAATTACCGGCTTGGACGAACTACCGCCGCCGCCTACTGAAATCAAGGTTGTCATCTAG
>JANPDZ010000140.1:0-8556 GCA_031431735.1 Acidobacteriota bacterium
GGAATAAAACCAGCCGCGACCGGCAAAATTGCGGTTCATCTCCACGTGCGTAGAGAAAATCCGCCCAGAGCCGCATTAAACCAGCCTATCAACGGTTCATCTCCACGTGCGTAGAGAAAATACTTGGAAAATACAGGCTCAGATTTACATTTGCCCAACCTAAGTCAATTCTATCTCAAAAATAAATTATTTGTTATTTTTTTCCGTAATTACGATAAGTTGAAGACCGTCAAAATCTTTTACTTTGCGGGTAGTATCCCCGTAAGTGCGGATTTTATAGCCTTGTTCGTTTGCGGCACTTTGAAGAAGAGTAATTGCGCCGCCTTTGAGTTTTTGACAAACCATTTCCCAGAGTTTTTCCCGGACGAGTGCGGAAACATTTCCCACGAAAACGCCGGGACGCAATTCCAACATCCAACGTGTGATTTCGCCACGCAATGAAACGGGAACTTTTTCCATCAAAAATACAACCATTTTCTAATCCTCCTCGTTAGATTCCGCCCAATTAACACCACCGCTAACCGAAGAATCGTCGCCATCCCATAATCCGCCCGGTGCAGCATCGTCAAAATCAAACACGATTTCAGTATCATCGGTTTTCACATTCAACGCCGTTTCGATGTCGGGAATGATTTTTTGCAGAAATTTTTCCTGATGAAATTTATCCCGCAGATCGTGTCGAATGCGGCTTTCCAAATCGAACTCCGATTCGGCGACAACTTGAAAGGCAAGCGGAATCGTCAGATCGGCTTTATAAAGATCGGCGATGTCATAAACGAACGACAACATTTTTCCGGTATGTATAAACCCGAGTGCGGTCGAATATCCGGCGGAAATAATTGCGGCTTGGCAAACACCGTAAAGACAACTGTTTGCCGCTGAAAGAGCGCGGTTAATCGGGGTTGAATCTTTCCAATCCGTTCGATTATAAGAACGTCCTGTCCATTCAACTCCGGTTGCCGCACTTGCTTGAGAATAGGCAGTGCGGACACGCACACCTTCTTTCCCGCGAATTTGCTGGAGAGTTAATTCTTCGGATAATTCTTCGCCGAAACGCATTTCATACATTCGTCGCACAACGCGAAGCCGAAGCTGCGGAATCGAACTTAGATAAGCCTGACGCAAAAGATGCCGTGCGGCGCGTGTTTCGCCCATTCCCGCCGCGTAGAAACGCACCGCACCTTCGCCCGACCACATCACTAAACATCCGTTATCAGCCAGAGTTTTAATCGCGGCGTGTGTGATGGTTGTGCCGGGTCCGACGAGCAAAGTCGTCAAGTTAGCGCACGGCACGGCGGTTTTGCCGTCTTTATCGTAAAAGGCAATTGCCTTTGCATCTTGCTCGATTTTGCAATGTTCGACATACAAATAACTGAAACTGTCGCGCACTTTGGGTAAAGTGTTAAGGTCTTTTAATCGCATTTTGTTAACTCCTTTTTATTGATAATTCGCTCTTAAACATATATAATCTCAACTTAATTGAGGCAAAAATTATGGAAATAACTCCGCAAGAAATTATCAGCACAGTTCAAACATTTCCAACCAGCGTTCAAATTGAAATTGTCAAAACTTTGCAAAAAAACCTGAGAAAAGCTTCTTCTCTTGCTCCAAGCGAAGACGAAATTGAACAAATCCTGCTTGCCAAAGGTCTCATCAGCGAAATTCCCAAGCGTTCAAAAGACAAAGAAGAAGAAACCTACTCGCCGGTTGAAGTGATTGGCAAACCGCTTTCCGAAACAATTCTGGAGGAACGCGAATAAGTGTCGGCTCTTTTCTTCGACAGCAGTTCTTTGGTCAAACGATATGCCAAAGAAATCGGTACCAATTGGGTTTTCAGCCTTGTTCGTCCGTCTGCAAGGAATCGCCTTTATTTGGCTCGGATCACCGGAGTTGAAGTAGTTGCCGCATTAACCAAAAGAATGCGGGTCGGTTCTCTGACAACTGCTGCGACAACCAAAGCTGTCAACAGATTTGAAAGAGAATTCTCAAACCGTTATGTATTAGTTGAAACTACTCCGCAAATTATTCAAAAGGCGATGACTTTGGCAAAGAACCATACTTTGCGCGGCTACGATGCCGTCCAACTGGCATCTGCCATTGAGGCTAATCAAGACAGAACCTCAATCGGTGGTTCACCGCTGACTTTTATTTCAGCCGATAACCATCTGAATATTGCCGCGACCGCTGAAGGTTTGTTGGTTGATAATCCGAACAATCATCCCTAAAAACTTAAGGGCGGTTCCAAAAATTGGGTTGAGTACAACGTAAAACGTCTAAAGAAATTTATGTAGAAACTGTAACCCTAATACTAGTAGCGTTTAGTAAATCTTGTATAATCTTAGCAGTCCTTACGTTACTATCAATTTTTGAATTTTTGGAACTGCCCTTAAAAACACTGACCTTAAGCATTTTGACTCTTGGCAATCGAAAGCAAACCAAACCCGTAAGACTTGCCCGAACCAATACCCTTTTGCAATGCTTCGCGGAATTTTTCAGCGGCAGTAACCTGTAAAATTCCTTCAAAAACAACCGAACTAAAAGTCAGGCGATGTGGCTTATTCTTATCGTTTTCGTTCGCTTTTTCGCCTCTCACTTTTCCATGCACATTCAATCCGACATTTTCCACAGTTTCCTTAACACTCACACTTGCAAGCCGAAATCCGCCTCCGGTCTTTTTATCTTTTTCAATCTTGACTTCACCTTTGCCACTGAGCCATTTAATCAGTTTTTCTTCACGAGTTTCGTTTTCATCGCCAATAATCTCAACGCGGCGGCGGAAATCGCGCATATCGGTCGGCTTGAATCTGGAATCTGCCTTTGTGTCAGACTTGCCAACGCGCTTGGTCGGGTTTGCGTGCAATCGAAAACGGAGATCCATTCCATTTTCGATTGCCTCGTAAATTGCCCCGATTTCCTTACACGACAAATCTTCTTCCGCGTCGGCAAGAAAATCCGTGCGCTCTTTAATTTTGTTCCAATCGGGTTTGACGGTTGATTGAACAAGCAATACTATTTCGCCTCGCCGGGTATCAATCTCAAGCCGATGCAAAATGTCAAACTTATTGCGCGGCGTAATCCGTTCGTGATGTTTCAAATGCGCCTGATTTTCAACCGCCGGAAACGCACTCGAAATCGTTTTATGTAATTCCTGTAAATTGCCGATTTCACGGCGAACTTGTTTCGACAGCGGATTTAATTTCATTCTCGTCAGATAAATTTCCATTCTCGTTTCCTCCATTTTTCAAATTGATAAATTTTGTCGTTACACGCCGAATCGTAAAACGCCGCTCCGCAAAAGAAAGCGGCACATCTTGACGAACTTCTGCTGCATCGGAATCATTGAGCGACGATTCCAAAACCAATCGCATTCCGTCTTGCGAAAATTTATTCTCGGTCAATGATTTTTCTAAATCGCTCTCTCGAACCAAGCCGTCCTTTTCCAGATAAACAGGCAGACTTGGCACAAATGATTTGCGCCCTAAAAATATCTGCCAATGTGGATTTTTGATTTTATTCTCCAGTCGTTTGAGAAACTCAAAATTCGAGTATTCCAAACCGACCAAAAAATCCGCATCAGCCAAATAATAGCGGTAAGAAGTTACAGTTCCCGTGCTTTTTCCGTCGCCTTTACTGTCTGCTTTGACGACCTCTAAAGCCGTGTGAAAATCTTTTTTCATCACGCCTTCGCGCAAGACTAAAACGCCCATTCGTAAATTGAGCAGTTCGGCAAATTCCTCATCGTCCGCGTGTGATTCCTCACGCGGTTTGCCAAGCGCGGCACACAGCAAACCGATGACTCCGCTTTTCGACGGTTCAAGTCCGGTGTCCCGAATCGAAAAGCGGCTGTTTGTTCCCCAAGACTGCATTGGCGCACATAAACGTAAAAGAAGCGTATGTTTCATCTTTGTCACTCTCCTTTTTGTTCGAGTGCCTTCTGTGTTTTTTCGATGAGTTCCGTTTTGCCTTTTACTCTCTCGCCATTCAGATTGGGCAAATCTTCGCCCGACAGCGTGAAATAATTTTTCGCTAAAATCTGTTCATCGCCATAAACGTCAATGAGATTTTTCCAATAAGCATCAAGCGCAAGAATCGAATTTTCGATTAAACCCGTTTCTCTCGCCGGACGAATCGGCTTTTCAAACGCATTTGCCAGCGACCAACAACCCGATTTCCGAACAACCGCCAAAACACAAGAGGGCGGATTATTCGCCGCCATACTTTTTTGCTTGCCGGACGGGACAGCTTCAATCGCCGCCGTAATAAAGGCTTCGATTGTTGCCGTGACCAAATCATTGTCTTCCTGTAAATTCGTCCTCAGTAATTCGGTATCAACATTCAGATAGCGATAAAAACAAGCCGAATTAAATTCAATCGTGCCGAGCATATCCGCACCCGACGTGTCGTCAGGTCGAAGTTGGTCAACTGCCGTGTAAAAATCGAATTCCATTCCAACTTTGTGAGTTGAAATCGCGTGTGCTACCTGCGAAGCCGCCTCGACGTTTTTAGTTGGTAAATCCGCCAGCATTCTGCCGAATAAAGCCAAATCAGCGGCTCGTTTTCCGTCTAAAATCTTTTCGATTTTGTCTGCCAGATCTTTACCCAAGGCTGTTCTCACTTTTCCACGCAGATTAGTTTTATCAGCTTTTTTAATCTTCCCATTGTATTTTTCTTCGGTCCGTTTGTCGGCCCGATAATCTTTGAAAATTTCGGCGGCTTTTCCGGCTTCGGTCTTGTTGTTCACAACGAAATCAACAATTTGATTCAGATTTTCCTTGCCAAGAAACGCAAGGGCTTCCGATTTACTAACCCAATCCGAAGAAATCTCTTCTTCATCCGCGCTTTCCGCACTCTTTTCAACCAGCGAAATTCCGTTCAAAGCTAAAATCGCTTCCGCGGCAAATTCGACGTTTTCAAATCCACCATCATCTTTTGTCCGCTCGTTTATTTTTTTTATTAAAAGTTCGTGCAATCTTTTGCTTCGCACGGCTAAATTGTCCGGTGCAAGTTCTGTTTGCTCAAAGAATTTCCTCATTGCGCTCTTAAAGCATTGACTTGAAACGCGGGCGCGGCGCACACCGCCGAATTCGCAGTCTTTCGGTGAACCCGTATCGCTCCGGTTAAGGTTTGAAGGGGCAAAGTTTTGGATTAAGTGTAGTTCAAGAATCATTTCAGTTTTCCTCCTCTGTATTTTCGTTTTCTATTTCGTCATCCGACGAAGTTAAAGTTTGATTTTTATCATCCGTTCCGCGCCAGAATGAACGCGCCCAATTTCTCTGCACGAATCTTTTTTCGCTGTTCCAATTTCGCACATCTACCAAAAGCCCTTGCCAATCAATCGGAATATCTTTCGATTTCAAAAGACTGACAATCAGCCGCAAATGTTCGGGCAAATCTTCGCGGTTCGCATTCAAAAGCGCAACGAAACGCTTTTCGGTGCTTTCTTCGGCTTTGCTTTCATTGGCAAACCAGTGAAGCGAGGCGCCCAAGTTTCGTTTGTGTCTGCCGTCCGCTTCGCCGTGCCAACTGCCTTGATGTAGCGCAAACAGTGGGGCAATCAATCCGAAGTTTTCTTCCTCAGCATAGCTTTTGGCAAAAGGCATTACATACGGAAAAATCTCCGGTGCTTCCGCAAAACTTTTGCCCAAACCGCGCCGCAGATTTGCCAACGCCGCCCGTTCTTCTCTTTCGACAAAGCCTTCCAACCACGAAACAAAATTTGCCTCGCGGCTCGGTCTTTCTTCATTTGTCATTCATTTTCACCTCCATTTTTATTTTCAAATAAATGCGGATTGTTTTTCCGCAACTTTTTCATTCGTGAATGAAAAACTCCTTCGGCTTCGGCAATCGCTTTAAATTCACGCGCCGAACCGCTCAAACCGTTAATAGCATTTTCAAAGGCTTGCTTTGCAACATCATTAACCGTCCGCGCCCAAATTTTCAATTGCTCTTTGCCGAAAACTTCGTCGCCATCGTCATCAAAAGTTTTATCTTTCGGTAAATTGACGAGCAGATTTTTGAACGGCGATTCAAGCCGCGACCAATAAACGCCTTCCGCGCCAAAAGTATCAGACACCTTTCTGACATCTTTTGAGTCCGGCTGTCGTGCGTTCGTGTCGTCCGACATCGGCGAAAGTAAAAGTTTTGATAAATACCAAATCGAGTTTCTTAAAATTTCCCCAAAATCTTCCGCTAATTTAAGCGAGTCTTTCAGTCGGTCAACCAAAACTTTGCCTTCATCCGTTGTGTAAATCATCGGTAAAGGCAATCTTTCACGCGACCACGAAACAACATTTGCCGCTTTATCTTTCGTAACCAATCCGTAGGCAATCAAGTCGTATTGAGATTTGGCTTTGATTTCACCCGCTTTTCTTGCTGTTTCAATCCTTGCCAGAAAAGATGTCAACGACAAACTTTTCTTTTCTTTTGAACTGATTTGAACTTGCTGGAAAAGTGCTTGAATATCGCGCCATAATGATTTTTCCGAATTGAATTTTAGCGGCGTGATGCCTTCTGTTTTGTCCACAACGAAACATTTGAGCGGGTCAAGAACGGCGTGAGTTTTCGACAACATCAAATTTTGCTGGATAACGCTTTTTGAAACTTGCTGATTATCAAGTCTTTCAACAACAACTTTACGACTTTGCCAAGTCAGATAATCCAAATATCCTTTTGCGTCAGTTCCATTCTTGTCGGGCTGTTCAAAATTCTTCTGTTCCCAAATTGGCAAGTCTTCTGATTTGCTTGACATTGGAAATGGCACTTCTTCGTTGTATAAGACAAGATTCAAAGCGAGTGTTTGAAACAGGTTGTTGCCTTTCGCCAAAAAAGTAATTCCTTTTGTTGAATTAGCTAAACTAAAGTTAAATGGAAAACTAACCCCGCCGGGCAGAGCAAACGCCTGTGTCGCAAGCAAATATTTGGCAACTTCAGAAAAAGAAAAATTCTTTTCAAGTCGTTCAAAATTATGGTCAAAAAGAGTAGCGTTATTGCCACCTGCCAACTCCTGAGCCAAGATTGTAACGGTTTTCAAATCCGCAACTTCGCCCTTCTTGTTTTTTATTTCGGCAACTTGATAGAAAGGCTTTTCAGCATCGAACAAATTAAAGCAGGATTTTATCTCTTCGTTATCAAAGTATTCGTTTATTTTTTCAGCATTCCATTTCTTTTGATTCCAAAGTTCTTTCCACTTGCTGAAACTCCTGGGTCCGAAATTTCGATGCAGAATCGTCAACAAAAGCCGATGCAAAGAAATGGTAACAAGCGGCGAATTATCAAAAATTTCGCTAATCTCGTGTGCCTGCACAAGTGTTTCGCGTAAGCTGAATTCCTGCGGCGATTTTTCTCCGGCTATCAAACACGGAATCCATTTTTCGTCAATTAAATTAAACTCCATAATCAGTTTTTCTCCTTCTAATTTTTTTCAACGAGGACACCTAAATCTTCGTCAAGTGTAAATTTGAAATTATTTATTTCCCTTGTTCCGTCGGCGCGAAGTTCGATTAAAAAAGTGTTTCGCAAAAGCGCGGAATCTTTCCAAGCAGGCGGCGGTTTTGTTGAAAATATAGCTTCGACCGCACCTCGTTTGGCGATATTGACCGAACGATTCAACAGAAACTTAACTGTTTCCAAATCCGTTTTAGTTTTAATTTTATCTTTGCGTAATTCTTCTTCGGTTAGAAATACGACCGAAACGCTTGGTTGCTCATCATCCCGGGTTTGCGCTTGAAGTGATTTGTGAACTTCGGGTTTATCTTCTTCAAGAAAAGGTCTTTCGTTAAATTGCTCTAACAAATCCTCATAATTGGGCGGCAAGATTCGCATTGGTTTGGCTTTGTTTTCCTTTTTTCCTTTTTTGCTGTCCATTTCTATTTTTGTATTTTCCCAAACATTCAAAAATTCGCTTTGCGGGCAAATAACATCCGTGTTATAAACTTTCTCAATCAAACATTCAACATCATCTGGAATCTCAATTGTGTCGAGTTCGCGGGAAAAAAGCCACGAGCGAAGTAAAATGTGTGCGTCGTAAATTATTTTGTTTACGCCGAAATCGGGTGAATCTTTTTCCGGTTGCAGAATCCAAATCGTCGGGTATTTCGGGTCGAAGTTCTTTGAGCGGTTTTTGCGGCGGTGGCGCATCAAGCGTCCGGCGCGTTGCAGAATCAAATCAAGCGGCGCAAGTTCGGTTATCATTAAATCGAAATCGAGGTCGAGCGACTGTTCGATAATTTGTGTTGAAATTAAAATTGCGCGTTTCGGGCGTTCGACTTTGTGAGGAACAAGTTTTTCTTTGCCGCCAATCGTTTCTGTCAAGGTTTCTTCGCCTTTTTCTTTGCCGAAGTTTAGCAGGGCACGTTTTTGGCGTTTTATCCGGTCTTTGTGTAAAAAACGTGCGTGAAGCAAATCTATTTCTTCCGACTTCCAAACGGTTTCGGAAGCGGAAAAATTATTTTCGTCGGTCAGATATTTACTAAGTTTATCGAAAACATCCTGCGCCCGTTTGACCGTGTTGCAGATAATCGCCGCGCAACCGTCATCGCTTAATCTTTCTTTGATTTT
>JANPDZ010000141.1:0-8345 GCA_031431735.1 Acidobacteriota bacterium
GTCAAACACTTCGATTCCTAAGAATATTGAAAGAAAATGAAAGATTTGAGCGTTTTTCAAACGCTATGCAAGCGGGGACGCTTGCGCTCCAGTCCTTAAAACTCATTACTGAGGCATTACACAAAATAGAGAAAATTGGACAATTCAACAAAAAGTTCTTAATATCGTTTTATCGCCGATGGAGCAAACGAACATAACTCAAAATTGGAGTCGGAAGAAAAAGTTTCTCGTCAAATTTCTTTTACTTTTTATCAGCCTGACAATCGGTTTAACGATCACCGAGATTTTTTTGCGTGTCATAAATTATTCATTTCCAACCTTTTATAGTGCAGATGGGTTTCGCGGCTATGTTTTAACGCCGAAGATTGAAGGCTGGTATCGCAAAGAAGGCGCTAGCTATGTGCGAATCAACTGCGTCGGTTTGCGCGACATCGAACATTCCAAAACAAAGCCGCCGAACACTTTGCGGATTGCAATTGTCGGTGATTCATACGCCGAAGCTCTGCAAGTTTCGCTGGAAAACGCTTTTTGGAAATTGGCTGAAAACCGGCTTCAGCAATGTTCGGCAATTGGCGGACGCAATGTGGAAATCATCAATTTCGGCGTTTCGGGTTACGGAACGGCGCAGGAATTGATAACCTTGCAAAGACAAGTTTGGGATTACGCGCCCGATGTTGTTTTATTGGCTTTTACGACGAACAACGACATTACCGATAATTCGCGGATTTTGAAGAAAACGGATGAAATCCCTTATTTTGTTTATCGCGATAATAAACTGGAATTGGACAATTCGTTTCAGACAAATTCGGCATTTCGCTGGCGAAACTCAAGTCTCAGTAAAACGGGAGCGTGGCTGAGAGATAATTTGCGTTTTGTCCAGCTCGCACATCAGGCGCAATATTCATTAAAAAATTATCTCGCGAAAAGACGCGCTCAAAAGACCGCACCGCAGATTGCAAACCAATTGCAAACAGAAAACAGACCGCCGCCGAATTCAGCGGTGCGGGCGGAAGAATTAGGAATTGACAATCTGATTTATGGTGAACCGACAAACGAAGATTGGCGCGAAGCGTGGCGCGTGACCGAAGGTTTGCTTATTGAGATGCGCGACGAAGTTGAAAGTAAAGGAGCAAAATTTTTGGTCGTGACGCTGAGCAACGGCGTACAGGTTTATCCCGACGCGAACGTGCGCCGCGCTTTTATGGAAAAGGTCGGCGCGACCGATCTGTTCTATCCCGACAAACGCCTCAAAAACTTTGGCGAGCGCGAAAAGATCACGGTTTATAATTTAGTGCCCGAACTGCAAATTTATGCAGAAGAAAACAAAGTATTTCTGCACGGCTTCGGCGAAAACATCGGCAACGGTCATTGGAATGCGGAAGGACATCGTGCGGCGGGCGAACGGCTTTCACAAAAACTCTGCAACGAATTTTTTAAATGAATATTTTAGGAATCTCAGCTTTCTATCACGACTCAGCCGCGTGTCTTTTGCGCGACGGCGAAATTCTGGCGGCGGCGCAGGAAGAACGCTTTACGCGCCGGAAACACGACCCGAATTTTCCGTCGAACGCCGTCAAATTTTGTTTGGAAGAAGCGGGAATTTCGATCAGTGACGTTGATTTTGTCGCCTTTTACGACAAACCGCTGCTGACATTCGATCGTTTGCTCGAAACTTACATTGATTACGCGCCGCAGGGAATTCGCTCTTTTTTGCAGGCGATGCCGCTGTGGATCAAAGAAAAGCTCTGGACGCGCGAAAATATTGCTTCGGCATTAGATTACAAAGGTAAAATTCTCTTTACCGAGCATCACGAATCGCACGCGGCTTCGGCTTTTTTCCCGTCACCGTTTGAACGCGCCGCCGTGATTACGATGGACGGCGTCGGTGAGTGGGCGACGACGAGTTTCGGCTACGGGCAGGGAAATGAACTGCATCTTCTGAAAGAATTGCGTTTTCCGCATTCGCTCGGACTTCTTTATTCGGCTTTTACATATTATCTCGGTTTCAAGGTCAATTCGGGCGAATACAAAGTTATGGGACTGGCGCCATATGGCGAGCCGCGTTACGCCCGGCAGATTTTGGACGAACTCGTCGAACTCAATGAAGACGGTTCGCTGCGGCTGAATATGAAATATTTCAATTTCGCCGCCGGTTTGACGATGACGAATGAAGCCTTCGCCAAGATCTTTGACGAGCCGCGCCGCGAACCCGAAAGCGAATTGACGCAAAAACATCTCGATCTGGCGCGTTCCGTGCAGGAAGTTACCGAACTGGCGATGGTCAAAATCGCGCGTCACGTTAAAAGGGAAACGGGCGAAAAAAATCTCTGTTTAGCGGGCGGCGTGGCTTTGAATTGCGTCGGCAACGGACGGATCTTGCGCGAAAAGATCTTTGAAAACATCTGGATCCAACCGGCGGCGGGCGATGCCGGCGGCGCACTTGGCGCGGCTCTTTCGGTCTGGTATCAATATCTCGGCAACGAACGCGATGTAACTTTAAATAGCAAAAAAAATTATTATCTCGGACCGAAATTTTCCGGAGACGAAATTACAAGTTTTTTAGATTCGGTCGGGGCAAATTACCGGCAATTGCCGCGTGAAGAATTAAACGAAACTATCGCGCAGCATTTGGCGAATGAAAAAGTTGTCGGTTGGTTTCAGGGACGGATGGAATTTGGTCCGCGTGCGCTCGGTGCGCGAAGTATTCTGGGCGATGCACGTTCGCCGAAAATGCAGTCGCAGATGAACTTAAAGATCAAATTCCGCGAATCATTTCGGCCGTTTGCGCCGTCGGTTTTGCGCGAACGGGTTTCGGATTATTTCGAACTCGAAACGGATTCGCCCTATATGCTGCTGGTTGCGCCCGTGCGTGAAAATCTACGCGTGCCGCTGACCGAAGATGAGCTGAAACTTTTCGGCATCGAGAAACTCAATCTGCGACGCTCGACCATTCCGGCGGTGACGCATATTGATTATTCGGCGCGGATTCAGACGGTCGGAAAAGAAGAAAGTCCGGCGTATCACGAGTTAATCGCGGCTTTTGAAAAGTTGACAGACTGCCCGGTTTTGGTGAATACGTCTTTCAATGTGAGAGGCGAACCGATCGTTTGCTCGCCAAGGGATGCTTACAACTGTTTTATGAAAACCGAAATGGATTTTCTCGTGTTGGAAGATATTTTGCTCGATAAACGAGCGCAAAACGGTAATCTGCCGGTCGAGATCGCCGCCGAGAAAAATTCAAATTTGATCGAAAAAGCAAATATTACAAAAAGCCAGGCGCGAAAAACGGCGTTTGTCGTCGCCGCTGTTTTATTTTTGATCGCATTCTGGAGTTTTTACCGTTCACGCGAAACGGTTGGCGTGACTTTCGCGGTTTTGGGCGGTTTGCTTGCGTTAAACGGAATTTTATTTCCAAAAACCGCCAGACTTTTTCACATTTACTGGATGAAATTTGCGATGCTTTTAGGTCATATCAACAGCCGCATTTTGCTGACACTGCTTTTTTATCTTGTATTTGTGCCATATAATTTAATTTCCAGAATAGCGGGACGCGACCCGCTTCAGAGGCGCGGCAAAAAACTCGAAAGCAATTGGACGGCGCGCAAAGCAACACGTCAGACGAAAGAAGGATTTGAACGGCTTTTTTAGGAGATTTGAGTTTATGGGCAAATTATCGTTAGTAAAAGAAATCTGGCTTTATCTCAGGCAAAATAAAAAATATTGGCTGATTCCGATATTCGTTATTTTGGTTTTGATGAGCGTGCTGCTTGTTTTCGCGCAGAGTTCCGCGCTCGCTCCTTTTATTTATTCGATCTTTTAAGGCGAATCAAGGGTTGAAAAACATAAGAATTTATTTTTCAAATCTTAATTCCCCCAAAAATCTTGTAATTCTCACATAAAAGTAGTTAAATAATCTAAATTAATTCTTAGGAATCAAACGTTCGGAAGAAGGGCAGTTTCATACTTAAATAATCTTCGTCATCATACATTATTCGTGTGTTGAGGTTTAACATTTTAAATCGCATAAATAATTGAAAAGGAGTCCGAACAAATGAAAACTACTAAAATAAAAATTACTTTTCGTGTCCTTGCCGGAATCGTATTTTTGGCATTGTTGATGCCGACTTTTGCCTTAGCGCAAAAAGACGACAAAAAGGAAGAAAAAAAAGAAGCTAAACAAAACGAGAAAGACGAAAAACGGCTTGATAAACAAGTCCGTAAATATGAAGAAACGCTTGCCAAAGCAGTTGAAAAATATAACAAAGACGTTGAATTCAGAGATGATGTTGACTTTGAATATCGAAATTTACAGCGCGAACACGCGCGAGTTGCATTTGAATACAATACGCTCGACAGCAACGATTATGTCACGACCAATGCGGGCGACAAACTGCCGCGAAGCAACGATACACTTTACGACAATCTGACGGCGCAGGATTTTGTTAATCGCGTCGGTCAATCGCTTGTTCCGGATAATTCCGAAAAACGTTACGGCTTTAAGATCACGGTCAACCCGATGCCCGATGCACGTTCACTCTCGACCGGCACGGTTTATGTTTCGACCGGCTTGCTTTCGCTCGTAGATAACGAAGCACAGCTTGCCTACATTCTGTCGCACGAGGTCGCGCACGTCGAAAGAGATCATTGGAAACAAGATGTGATGGTCGCAAAGTGGATCGAAGAAGCCACCAAAGCACAAGAACGTCGCGGCAGTATCTTCGGCGCAATTGCCGGGGCGGCTCTCGGCGGTTTAGCCGGCGGCGGTGCGGGCGGAATGTTCAATATGGCGATATTCGGCGCGGCAATCGGCGGTTCGATTGCCAAATTAATTGACCGCAAATCATTTGAGTGGTCGCTCGCGCAAGAAGACGAATCTGATAAACTGGCGATGGAATATATGCTCAAGCGTAATTATGATGTCCGCGAATCGCAGACGTTTTACGACACGCTGAAAACCGTCGCAATCGAAGACCCGCGCATTGAACTCGACCGTTTTGCCGACCGCAAACGCACGGAAGAACGGCGCAAATCCATGAACGCGATGATTGCCAACGCAAGTACCGCGACACTTGCCAAAACAACATTCGGCGCGACAAATCTGCGCGGAAAATCGCTTTCAATTGATCGTAATACGACCGTCACAATCAATCGGATGGCGAAAAATCAGGAAAAAATGGCGGAAGATTTGAAACTCAAAATTCAAAACGGCGAAATTATGGCAGGCGATGGCGAGTTTGAGAATATTATGGCGATTCTCAAACGCGATAATGGTATTGTCGCTTTCTATTACGATATGTATAAACTTGCCGCCCGCAATTTAGACCAATCGCTGGCAGTTCGATCTGACGATGCGCTCGGTTATTTTTATTACGGCAGAGTTTTAAAATTGACAGCGCGAAAAGCGGGCGAAAAAGAAATGGCACTGCAGATGTTTGCCAAATCCATTGAGCTCGACAAACGCAATGCCAATCCGCAATCGCGGCTCTACTATGCGCTGACGAAGATGAGCGGACGCACGACCAACAATATTACCGAAATCGTCGCCGACCTGAAGCAATACGTCAATATGTATCAGCTTTCAAACGGTGGTGCGCTGCCGCCGAATATGAGCACGATTTACGACTTTATGCAGGAAGCCGGTGAAGTCAATTGGAATGCCTCGCCGGTCATCAATGTCAAGACTGTGACAGGAACGACCGTCGGAACAAAGCAGTAACGGTTGTTTTAACTTGAAAGATTTCTCCACGAAAACGCGGTAATTTAGTTTTCGTGGAGAAATACGGGTTTATTTTGCCTGTCAGAACAAGGAGCGGTAGCGACTTGGTAAGTTTTTAGCCGCTCGCTACCGCTTGCGGTTCTGACAAGTTGCCGTCAATTCAATCTTGACTGAAATCCACTAGCTGAAGCTAGTGGCAATTTATAAAACCTTCAAAAGTGATGAAATCTCAAATCTTCAAAATTATCGGCATCTTATTATTTTTTCTGACAAGTTTTGTTTCGGCGCAGACCGGGTTTTCTTCGCGTGCGCCATTCGCTTTGGAAATGCCGGAAGTTTCTGCGACGCGCTACATTTCGCCGGTCATACGGTTGCCTTTGAAAGAAATTCCGACATTGAAGTTTCGGGTGCTTGAACCATTTGCAACCGATATTGATTATGGCAAGATCATCGTCACGCTCAATGGCAACGGAATCAATCGCGGTTGCGATAAAAAGCTCGACGCGCTAGGCAAGATCGTTCATTGCGGCCGACGCGAAGACCGTCTCGGCGGCTACGAATTGCTTCCGGGGAAAAACGTCATCGAAATCCGCGCGACCGACCGAAAGGGGCGTCAATATTATGCTTCATATGTTTTGATTTTAGGCGATAAAACAGCGGTCATTGATAAGCCCGACGCAAGCGGCAAAGCGGAAGTTTTTCGCGGGCGCAAATTTGCCATTATTGTCGGCGTTTCGGAATACCAATACACAGACGCGGGATTAAAGAATCTGAGTTATGCCGACGACGACGCGCAGGCGGTGGCGGCGTTTCTGCAAACTCCGGCCGGCGGAAGTTTTTCGTCCGGCGACATCAAACTTCTGATCAATCAAAGTGCTTCATTGCTTGCCGTGCGGGCGGCTTTGCTGGACACGGCAAAACGCGCAAAGTCCGAAGATTTGATATTTATATTCATTGCCGGACACGGTGCGCCCGACCCGCTGGCGCCGCAAACTCTGTATTTTTTGCTGTCGGACACAAAAGTCGTTGATATGGCGAAAACCGCTTTTCCGATGAGCGAATTAAAACAGATTCTCGACACGCAGGTTTATGCGCAGCGCGTTATTGTTTTGATTGATACTTGTCACAGCGCGGGAATTAATCAGAAAACACAATCGCTTGTTTCGGGCAGAGATCTGGTGCAGGAAGACGACGAAAACAATATCTCGAATTTTTATCTGACCAACCAGCTTTTCAAACAGACAGGACGCGCCATTATCACCTCTTCGGATGTCAATGAAGTTTCCCAGGAATCTTCAAAATGGGGCAATCACGGTGTTTTTACATGGGCATTGCTCGACGGGTTAAAAGGTAAAGCCGACGTCAACGGCGACGGTCTGATCACGGCCGGCGAGATTTTTCAATACACAAGGGCGAACGTCCAGAAAGCAACAGATTTTAAGCAAAACCCGCTTGCTCTGCCCGGTTCAAGCGGCGGTTTGACCCTTGCCTTTACGGGCGGCAACAAGGCAAATGCGCCACGTTGAAAACGAGAATAGCTGTTCGCCAGGAGCGTTGTTTTCTAGCGCCCAACGTCATTTTAGCGAGCAACGCCTTTGCTGGGAGCGCAGGCATCCTTGCCTGCAACGGCGCGCTTCGCGGCGTAACAGCGTTACTTCTGTTGGGATTTTAATTTGCGGCGATTTTTTTCGCGCCATGCGCTCAGCACGCAAGGATGCCTGCGCTCCCAGCAAAGAGCGAATATTTGCTGAAAGTGCATTCAAGGTTGAGTAAGGCTTATACGCCGCGAAGCGCGACGTAGCACGCAAGGATGCCTGCGCTCCCGGCGATGACATTTCAAGTAAAAATGGGCGTTTAAGATAAATGGCGAAGAAAGAAAAAAAACCGAGAGGTTGGTATAGTCGGGGTTATTTGCCGCATTTCGACGGCGGCACGAAGTTGCAGTTTCTGACCTTTCGCCTTTACGATTCTTTGCCGCAAGAGGTTTTGGATAAGTGGAAAAGCGAGTTGGCGGAATGCACGGAGCTTGAAAGGGAAATTGTTTTGCGCGAGCGAATCGAAAAATATCTCGATTGCGGTTACGGCAAATGTTATTTGAAACGTCCGGAAATTGCCGAAATTGTGCAGAACTCGTTGCTTTTTCACGACGGCGCGAAGTATAAATTAATCGCGTGGACGATAATGCCGAATCACGTCCACCTGCTTTTGAAGCCGTTTGAAAATCTTGGAGCGTTAGAGCATTCGATAAAATCTTATACCGCCAACGAAATCAACAAAATTTTGGACAGAAGCGGAAGTCTTTGGCAAACAGAAGTTTTTGACCGCTATATTCGTGATTTCAAGCATTATGAAACGACGGTTGCCTATATCGAAAACAATCCGGTCAAAGCCCGTTTGTGCAAACGGGCGGAAGATTGGCAGTTTGGGAGTGCCTGGTATTTGAAGAATGTAACAACTTGATTGATAGAAGCGTTGTTTGCTGGGAGCGCGTTGTTCGCTGGGAGCGCAGGCATCCTTGCGTGCTGAGCGCGCGAGCGCGAAATATTTGCTGAAAGTGCATTCAAGATTGCGTAAGGCTTTTACGCCGCTTCGCGCCGTTGCAGGCAAGGATGCCTGCGCTCCCAGCAAA
>JANPDZ010000142.1:0-8860 GCA_031431735.1 Acidobacteriota bacterium
CGCTTTGCTTTAGCCGCGCATTGTGCTAAAGCAAAAAGGATGATTGATAAATTTTCCTTTTCGGCTCAAGCCGCGCTTCAGATTTCAAGCTATCCTCCAACTAAAGTTGGAGGCAATTTATAAAAACCACAAGGTTTTGACGGAAAATTTTTTATGAGAAAGCCTTGGAAAAATATATGATCGAAAAAGTTCGTTGGGGCATTTTGGGAGCCGCCAACATTGCAATCAAAAAAGTTATTCCGGCAATGCAAAACGGAAAACTTTGCCGGATAACGGCAATTGCCTCAAGGAATTTCGAAAAGGCAAAGCACGCCGCCGCTCAATTGAACATTCCGAAATTCTACGGCTCGTATGAAGATCTGTTGAATGATGCGGAAATCGAAGCGGTCTATATTCCTTTGCCGAATCACTTGCATTTTGAATGGTCAACCAAAGCCGCAACTGCCGGAAAGCACGTTTTATGCGAAAAGCCGATCAGTTTGAATGCCGGTGAAGTTCGCAGATTAATCGAAGTCAGAGATCGAACAGGCGTGAAAATTCAGGAAGCGTTTATGGTGCGGACTCATCCGAAATGGCTGAAAGTTCGCGATTTTGTCAGACAGGGAAGAATCGGTAAATTGCGGGCGATTGCGGGATTTTTCAGTTATTTTAATGATGATGTCTCAAATATCCGCAACAAACCGGCAATGGGCGGCGGCGGATTGATGGACATCGGCTGCTATTGCATAAACTTAGCGCGTTTCATTTTTGAATCTGAGCCGCAAAGAGTTTCGGGATTGATTGAAAGAGATGAAAATACGGGAATTGATAAATTGACTTCGGCAATGCTCAGCTTTCCAATCGGACAGGCAACTTTTACTTGTTCGACACAGCTTGTTCCTTATCAAAGAATACAGCTTTTCGGCACGAACGGAAGAATCGAAGTTCAGATTCCGGTTAATATTCCTCTCGAAACTCCGACGCGGATCTTTATTGACGACGGTTCTGATCTATACGGCAAAAACATCCAAACGATCGAATTTGCCGCCGTCAATCAATTTACGATTCAAGGCGATCTATTTTCGCAGGCAATCCGCGAAAATACCGAACAATCGATTACGCTCGAAGATTCTTTTGCAAATATGTCGGCAATTGAAGCGATCTTCCGTTCGGCCGAAAGCGGAAATTGGGAGTCGCCCGAAATTTTTTAAATGCAAATTATTTCGGGGCGATCAGCACGTAATTTTTCCCTTTGTAAAAACGAATTCCTTTTGCGTCACTCGTCATTTGCAAAGGTCGCGGACGTTTCATTTCGGTATCGCTTTTGGTTGCGACCGAAAGAATTTGTTTGCTGCTTAGATCAAAAATATTGACTTGGCCATTGGCCGAAAACCCAAAACCGTAGGCACCTGTGCCGAGCGTTTTATTGCCGATCCTGACGGGCGAATCGGTGATAAAAAAGCCTTCGTATTTGCCGCTGATCTCGGTCGAATAACCCGACGTGTCAACGAGTCCGGCGATGATAAAACGGTCTTTGCCGATTTTTGCCGCCGCCGTGTTTCGCGCTTGTGTTTGCGCACTCTGTCCGGCGAAATAAAAACTCGTCGGCACAACTTTGGTCAAAGCCTCGTCGGTTAAAACTTCAAAACTGTTGTTTTGAGCATTTACCGAAACGCAAAATGAAATAAGCAAAGCTGAAAATAAAGCTGAAATAATTATTTGTCGTTTAATGTTTTTCATAAATCTTCTCCGTTTTTATATTTTTTGAAAATAGTTTATATTTACTTTTGTCGGGCAGTAAAACAAAGCCTGTAAGTTTCATTTTAGCAAAAAATTTTCTAATGCCGAATTGACTCTTGCCGATTCACATAAATGCAGAGAATGCCCGCAATCGCCTTCTAAAACAAGTGTTTCGGCTTTGAGAAGTTCGGCGAATTTCAAAGCCGGCGCGGGCGTGACGGTGTGATCGAGCCGGGCGACGATAATCAAAGATTTTGCTTTGACCGATGTTGCCGCTTTTTCCCACGAGCCGCCGAATTTTTCCGTCACGTCAATTGACATCATCGCTTGGACTTGGCGAATTTTGTCGTTGGCATCCAATCCGCCGATTTCGTTTTTGTCGCTGGCAATTTCGGCGATAACTTTTTCGCTCGTCGAAGCGGCGATTCAGAAAGCCCTGAAAAACAAAAAATAGGTTTATTTGTTACATTTAACGATGATTTTTGACAAAATTGTGTTGAAAATCAAATTGGTTCTTGAAGAATTTGAAACTATAAAATAGAATGTAACGACAGCTTTTCAATTTCTTCTTTTATCTTAAGGAAAACTAAAATTCAATGAAAAAGACAGCGTTATTTTTATTATTCGCCATTTGCTTTCAGACCTTTTGTCTGCAACTACAACAAAGTTTTGCGCAGAGCAGTCAAGATTTGGTTTCGACCGAAATCACGGACAGCGATGCGTATTTTCGCCAAACAGTGCAACGGCCGAAACTGAAAGATCATTCGGCACAGATCGAAGCGTTGCTCAAAAAAATGACTCTCGAAGAGAAAGCCGGGCAGATGACTCAGCTCGAAATTGGTCAGATAACCAAAGAAGGCGGTCCTAATGTTCAGATAGACGCGGCAAAACTCGAAAAAGCGATTGTCGAGTACAAAGTCGGTTCGATCTTGAATGTCCCCGGACACGCTTTGTCGGTTGAAAATTGGTGGGAAATAATCGGCGCAATCCAAGCGGCTTCGATGAAAACGCGTTTGAAAATCCCGAATATCTACGGTATTGATTCGATTCACGGCGCAAATTTTGTCAAAGGCGGGACGCTTTTTCCCCAAGAAATCGGAATGGCGGCGACGTGGAATCCGGCTTTGATGCAAAAAGCGGCTGAAATCACAGCGATGGAAACTCGTGCGGCGGCAATTCCCTGGAGCTTTTCGCCGGTTCTTGATATCGGTCGTCAGCCGCTCTGGCCGCGATTCTGGGAAACCTTCGGCGAAGATCCGTATCTTGCAAAAGTGATGGGCGTGTCGTTTGTGCGCGGACTTGAAGGGAAGGATGTCAGCAGCGATAGACAAGTCGCGTCAAGTCTGAAACATTACATCGGTTACAGTTTTCCGCTCAGCGGGCGCGACCGGACTTCGGCTTGGATTCCGGAAAATTACCTGCGCGAATATTTTCTGCCGACGTTTGATGCGGCGGTCAAATCCGGTGCGCGAACGGTGATGGTCAATTCGGCCGAGACGAACGGTATTCCGGGACATATCAATAAATATCTGATGACCGACGTATTGAAAAACGAACTCGGTTTCAATGGATTCATCGTTTCCGATTGGGAAGACATCATCAAGCTCGTCACGCAATGGAAGGTTGCGAAAGACGAAAAAGAAGCGACGATGATGGCGATCAACGCGGGAATTGATATGAGTATGGTTCCATACAAATATACGTTCACCGAGAATTTGATCGCGCTCGTCAAAGAGAAAAAAGTTTCGATGGCGCGCATTGACGATGCTGTCAGACGTATTTTGAGAGTTAAATTCGAGCTTGGATTATTTGAAAATCCGATGCCGAATCAGGCGGTCAAAGGCAATTTTGGCAAACCTGAATACTCGGAAATCAGCCTTCAAGCGGCGCGTGAATCTCTGGTTTTAATGAAAAATGATAAAAACATTTTGCCATTGTCAAAAAACAAAAAAGTTCTCGTGACAGGACCGACCGCCGATTCTTTGATTTCGCTCAACAACGGTTGGACGTGGGTTTGGCAAGGCTCGGATGAATCGCTTTATCCGAAAGATAAAATGACAATCCAACAAGCGATCAAAGCCAAACTTGGCGGCGGTAATGTTGAATTTGTCCAGGGAACACGGCTAACGCGTCCGCCGAATTCGCCGGCAGGTACAACTCCGACGATGACCGACGAAGAAGTAAATGTTGAAAAAGCGGTCAGTGATGCGAAAAATGCCGATGTTGTTGTTTTATGTCTCGGCGAGGGTTCTTACACCGAAACGCCCGGCAATCTCACCGATCTGACTTTGTCGGAAACGCAGCTTAAATTTGCCGAAAAGATCATCGCCACCGGAAAACCAGTGGTGTTGGTGATGGTCGAAGGTCGTCCGCGAATTATCAGCCGGATCGCTGACAAGGTTTCGGGAATTTTGCTCGCGCTCAACCCAAGCAATGAAGGCGGCCGCGCGGTTGCTGATGTTTTGTTTGGCGATTACAATCCGAACGGAAAATTGCCGTTCACCTATCCGCGTTCGACGAATAATTATCTGACTTACGACCATAAAATTTTCGAAGTTGAAGACACGGCTTTTGGAAATGTGGCGACCAATCCGCAATTTGATTTCGGCAGCGGTTTGAGTTATACGACTTATGCTTACAGCGATCTGAAGCTTTCATCAAAATCAATTCCGATGAACGGCGAAGTGACAGTTTCAGTTAAAGTTACGAACACGGGCACACGAGCCGGAAAAGAAACGGCGATTCTTTACTTACGCGATGAAGTCGCAAGTCTGGCACCGCCCGGAAAGCGTGTCAAACGCTTTGCGAAAATTTATCTCGACGCAGGACAAAGCAAGACTTTGACGTTCAAATTGAATAAAGACGATCTTTCATTTATCGGAATGGATAATAAGCCGACCGTGGAAGCCGGTGATTTTACCGTGATGGTTGGCGGGTTGAGTGATAAATTCACGCTGAAATAAATAGTTCAGAAAAATAAGCTACGGATTTTTCGCAGTAATTTAAAAAGGTGAATATAAGTTTTTCGACATTTTGCTCTTCGTTCAGAGTCCAAACTTTAGTTTGTATGTCCGCCGCGCTTCGCTGGCGGACACACGCTAAAGCGTGGACTCTGAACGAAGCAAAATACTTGATTACTATTTCTGACCTGTTTAATTCCGCAGTAAAAATTAAAGAGAGAGGTCTTGTTCAAGCTAATCTGATGAAAAAAACTATTCTTTTTTTGCTGATCATACTTTTCAGTGTTGAACTTAATTTGGCGCAATCGGTCGTCCAACAGCGTGCTGACCGAATGGGATTGGGAATGAATCTTTCGTATCTCGATAATTGGTGGAACGGCACGAAAGAAAAACGTTTTTCGGATTTTGTAAAACCGGCGGAAGCGGTAAAACGCCAAAAAATGTTTGCCGACATTGCGAAAGCCGGATTTAAAACCGTTCGCATCCCGATTTGTTTCGGCGCTTGGGCAGATTTGAATCCGCCATACAATTGGAATAATAAGCAAGGAATTGAAACGGCGGATTTATTTGTCAGATGGGCGACCGAAAATAATTTGAATCTGATTATTGATCTGCATCATACGGAATTTGACGGCTCGATTCCGAATGCGGCAGCAACCGACCGAATCGTTGCTTTGTGGAAGCGAATCGCTGAGCGTTATAAATACACTGACACGAATAAAGTCTTTTTTGAAATCCGCAACGAACCGCACGACATCAAGGCGGAAGATTGGCGGGCGCAAGCCGAAGAAATAATCAAAGCGATTCGTCAAATCGCGCCGAAACACACATTGATCGTTGGTTTTCACGATTGGAATTCGCGCGCCGCGTTAATTGATTCCAAACCGTTCGACGACCAAAACATCATTTACACTTTTCATTATTACGACCCGTTTGTTTTCACGCATCAGGGCGCAACCTGGGCTGGCGAAGGTTTGCCTGATGTCAAAAATGTGCCGTTTCCGTGGACAAAGGATGCGAAGATCCCGGTTCCGCCCAGCGCGAAAGGGAAATGGGTCGAAGGTTTGATAAATAATTACAAAGACGATTCCAAAGCCGGGAAAATGTTTGCTGATTTGAAATCAGCGAAAGATTGGGCGGAGAAAAATAAAGTTCCGATATTCTTAGGCGAATTCGGTTCATTCAGCAAATTTGCCGGAGCTGAAGATCGTTGCCGACACGCTGAAACGATTTATTCCGCGCTCGGAAAGCTGAAAATTCCAAACGCCTGGTGGGAATGGGACGGCGGTTTTAATATGTTCAAATCGGGCACGACGGAAATTTCCGATTGTATGCGGAAAGCGGTTGATTCTTATAACACGCAAAAATAGGCATTTATTATGATTAGAGTTTTCTTTATTTTAGCACTGATGTTTTCGGCAGTTTTTACAATTTCAGCGCAGGATCTGCAAACGGCACGGCGCAATCTGATGCCCGTTCCGGCAAATGTCGCGTGGAAAAACGGCAAAATGCCGCTGACGAAAAATTTCGCAGTTGCCGTGTCGGGCAAAACTGACGAGCGTTTGAAATCATATATTTTCCGAGTGATGCGCCGTCTTGAAGGTCGCACCGTTTTAGAATTTTCGCGCGATTTAGCGAGCAATCCGGCAAATGCAACTCTTTTAATCGAAACCGGTTCAACCGGCAATGCGATTCCAAAGCTTGGTGATGATGAGTCTTACAATCTCGAAATCAGTGAAACGCGCGCGAAATTGACTGCGCCAACGACGGCGGGCGCGATGCGCGGACTCGAAACTTTTCTGCAGCTTTTAGAAGGCGATCGTGGCGGATTTTATTTTCCGGCGGTTTCAATCTCTGACAAACCGCGTTTTCCGTGGCGCGGTCTGATGATCGATTCAGCCCGGCATTTTCAGCCCGTCGAAGTAATAAAGCGAAATTTGGACGCGATGTCGGCGGTCAAATTGAATGTTCTGCACTGGCATCTGACCGAAGATCAGGGCTTTCGCGTCGAAAGCAAAAAATTGCCCGAACTTCATCTAATGGGGTCGGACGGCGATTTTTACACGCAAACCGAGATCCGCGAGATCATCAAATATGCGGCTGACCGCGGAATTCGCGTGATGCCCGAATTCGATATGCCCGGCCACGCGACCGCGTGGGTTGTCAGCCATCCCGAAATTGCCAGCGCGCCCGGACCTTACAAAATCGAACGTCAACCCGGAGTCTTCGACCCGACGCTCGATCCGACCAACGAGAAAACTTACAAACTTCTCGAAGTCTTTTTTGCCGAAATGTCCGCGCTTTTTCCCGATACTTATATGCACATCGGCGGTGATGAAAACGAAGGTAAACAATGGAACGCGAATCCGCAAATCCAGGCCTTTATGAAGAAAAACGGCATCAAGGATAATCACGCACTGCAAACTTACTTCAATAAACGGCTGCTCAAATTTTTACAAAAAAGCGGCAAGATTATGATGGGTTGGGATGAGATTTTTCAACCGGATCTGCCGAAAAACGTCGTCATTCATTCGTGGCGCGGGCAAAAGGCTCTTGCCGAAGCTGCGAGACAAGGTTTCAGCGGGGTTTTATCGAACGGTTATTACATTGACCTGATGTTTCCCGCATCGCAGCATTACGTTGTTGATCCGCTTCCGGTTGACACGACCTTGACGGCGGAAGAGCAAAAACGGATCCTTGGCGGCGAAGCGACGATGTGGAGCGAATGGGTTTCGCCCGAAACGATCGATTCGCGAATTTGGCCGCGCACCGCCGCGATCGCCGAAAGGTTTTGGTCGCCGCGCGAGGTCAATAATGTTGGCGATATGTATCGCCGGCTTGAAATCGTCAGCACACAGCTTGAAGATGTAGGTTTGACGCACCGCAAAAATCAAGCAATGCTGCTGCGTCGTTTAGCAAATAACCAAAATATTTCGGCATTGCAAACTCTGGTTTCCGTCATTGAACCTGTCAAAGAATACAAGCGTTTTCAAGTGCGTCCGCAGTCAATGCTTTCACCGCTCACGGGATTGGTTGACGCGGCGCAATCCGATGCTGGCGGGGCGCGAAAATTTAATACATTAGTGCAAATAAAAGGTTTGCAGGATACTTCATTGGTTTTGAACGTAATTTTTGTGGATTGGAAAAACGCTGGAATAGAGCTAAAAAAACAAATCGAAAACGCGCCGGCTTTGATGGAAGCAAAACAGCTTGCGTCCGATTTGCAGACTTTGGGCGAAATCGGTTTGGAAACGACAGAATTTTTACAAACAGGAAAAACTTCGAGCGCAGAGTGGCGCGAGGCGAAGCTGAAAAGTCTCGCTGAAATTGCCAAACAAAAAGCGGCGTTGGAATTTCAGGTTATTGAATCAATGAAAATTTTGGTCAATGTGACCGCCGGAAAATAGATCAATCAACGAAAAGACCGTGAATTTATCAAGTTTTCATTATCAAAAAAGTTAAGTTGTTTTTTGCGATTGAATTTAATTGAGAGCAGATTTTTGATAAATGGATTTTACGAGACAACGAAAATGAACGACAAAGTGGTGGCAGGAATAGACATTGGCGGAACAAAAATAGCCATTGCGCTCCAAACTCTCGAAGGCGAACGAATTGCGTCGCGCCGGTTGCCAACTCAAGTCAGTCTCGGTCCGCATAAAATACTGGAAAACATTTTGCAAGCGATTGCCGCAATGCTCGCGGAAACTAAAGCAACCCTGATGTCGATCGGCATCGGTTGTCCGGGACCGATCGATATCGAGCGCGGACTGGTTTTATCGCCGACAAATTTGCCTGACTGGATTGATTTTCCGATTGTCGGACTTGTTCATAAAAGATTCGGCGTACCGATCCTTCTTGATAATGACGCGAATGCCGCCGCGCTCGGCGAATATTTTTACGGAACGGGACGCGGGTTTAAAGACATTCTTTACGTGACGATTTCGACCGGCATTGGCGGTGCGATTATTTGCGATGGGCATCTTCATCACGGAGTCGGCGCAAGCGCGGGCGAAGTCGGACACACAATCGTCAAACCTGATGGAATTCGTTGCCGTTGCGGCAGCTTCGGATGTCTTGAAACAATTGGTTCGGGTTTGAGCATCGCACGGCGAATGAAAGAAATGCTGGCGGCGCGAAACGGAAAAAACGTTCTTGATGAAATCACCGCCGAAACAGTTGTT
>JANPDZ010000143.1:0-1720 GCA_031431735.1 Acidobacteriota bacterium
TTTTTTGAGCGAATCAGGAGTTATTACTGCCGCATTACGGCGGGCGCGAAAAACTTGTTGAATTGCGACCGCCGGACAAGGTAAAATGATAATGGTTTATTGCAGGTAAAACTTCACTCCGAACCTCAAATAATATGAGCAAAACAAAATTCAAGCAACGAATAAACAATGCCGTCAACGCCTTCTTTGATGATGAACCGGAAGATTTCGGCGAAAGCGGTTTAAGTTTTGCTCGTGATTCCGCTTTGCTCCGACCGGAATCGGCCGCGCAAATCAACGAAAAAGGCGACCGTTTGGTCAAGATACTAAAACGCGCCTTTCTTTTTCTGCCGGGTGCACTTTATCTGTTTTTCGGAACGCTTCAGGTTCTTTCGTTCGAGTTCTTTTGGGATAAGCCCTGGTCGATCTTAGCCGCATTTTTGATCGGCAGCTTTATGACCATTTTCGGACTCGGAAGCCTGAAAAGCGCGAAACATCTGGCGATTCCGATTTCGATCGTCGCCGTCGGAATTGCGGCTTTCTCGCTTTTTTCAATGCTTGGAGGCATCAAATATGTTTTCGAGTATGGAATCTACTTTTTCCCGTTCGCTTTGATCGTACCTTTTCTGGCAAAGAGTCTGGTTGATGGTCGAAAAGGTCAAGAACATTTCAACACAAAGACGCAAAGTTTCAAAGGCGCGATGGATTAAAAATCGGGCAGATTTTGATTGAAATAACTTTGCGCCTTTGCAACTTTGCGTCTTTGCGTTATAAATCATAAGTAATTATCCAAAAACTTATGACCGAGAAACCTGTCGAAATCAAACTGCCCGCAAATCTTTTTGAAGGCAAAACCGCCATCGTCACGGGCGCATCACGCGGCGTCGGGCGCGCAACCGCCTTACGCCTTGCCGAATCGGGCGCGAATGTCGTCGTTAATTTTCTGAAAGAAGCACAAAAAGCCGAGAACGTCGTTGCGCTCTGCAAAGAAAAAGGCGTTGACGCTTTGGCAGTGCAGGGCGATGTTTCGGTTTGGCAAGACGCGCAAGATCTCGCACACCGGACGATCGAGAAATTCGGCAAGATAGACCTGCTCGTTCTGAACGCCGGAATCTGGGAAGGCGCGCCGATCGAGGACATGTCGGAAGAAACGTGGAACAAGGTTTTGAATACGAATCTGAAAGCGGCGTGGGCGATGACCAAAGCGTGTGTGCCTTCGATGAAAAAACAGCCGTCGGGCGCGATCGTGCTGGTTTCTTCAACTGCCGGACAGCGCGGCGAAGCCAATTTCTCAAACTATGCGGCATCAAAAGGCGGACAAATTTCTTTTACAAAGGCTTTGGCAAGCGAACTCTGCCCGAAGATTCGCGTTAATGCGGTTGCGCCCGGCTGGATTGAAACGGCGATGGTCAGACCTGTTTTCGAAGACGAAGATTATAAGCAAAAGGTTTTGAAATCAATTCCGCTCGAAAGAATGGCGGCGACCGACGACATTGCGCTCTCGATCTGTTTTCTGCTTTCGGATTGGTCGCGCCACATCACCGGCGAGATTTTAAACATCAACGGCGGCGCGGTTTTGTGCGGGTAAGTGCGATGTTTAAGATTTTAAGCAGGTAAGTAACAATGGAAAAATAAACTACCCCAGATGAATTTTGTTCTCGGAGTCAGAAGAAGGTTTGGCAGTAGCCAATGGTTTAACTCGACTATTAATTAGCGGGAGTTCAACCATTGGCTACCGCCA
>JANPDZ010000144.1:0-3644 GCA_031431735.1 Acidobacteriota bacterium
GGTCTTTTTTACTTTATAATTTGAGAAAAGATGAAAGAATATCAATCAATTCACAGTAAATTTCAGGTCAGGAAGGGTTGTTTTACACCCGCATTTGTCAAAATGTAAATTCCTAACTTTTTACTGACGCATTACGTCGCACAAAAATAATAGACGTGAACGTTTTTTTCTGCTAAATTTCAGTTTATTGAAGAAGGTTATTCTGGTTTTTAACTGTTCCCCTTTTTAATTTTAGATCTGTTGCTGAAATTCGGCTTCGATTAGACGTTTTATTTTCGTAATCGCGCAATGAGTAGCAATTCGATTCTGACCAAACCCGGTTTAAAGCCGAAGAATGTTCCTGTTTTCGGAGCAAAGGCGAAACTGTATTCAAACAAAAATTCCGCCGCCGAAGATTCCGCCGTGACCGTCAAACTTGCCGAACAAAAACTGACCGAAGGATTTTCTGCCGAAGCCGAAAAGATTTTAAGCGAGGCGATAAAAAAACAATCGAACTCGCCTGACGATTTAGCCAACCTGAAACGTCTGCTGGCTTACACGCTTGAAACTCTCGGGCGTTATAAAGAAGCGATCGAAACAATCAGAATTTACGAATCGGAAGAAATTCTGCACACTTTAGAACTCGAAACCGAGCTCAAAGTCATTACGCAGTT
The DNA here is from genome assembly GCA_031431735.1 of Acidobacteriota bacterium. GTDB lineage: Bacteria > Acidobacteriota > Blastocatellia > Pyrinomonadales > Pyrinomonadaceae > JAFDVJ01. The sequence goes on from JANPDZ010000144.1 coordinate 654, forward strand.
GGCGATTTGCTACAACAATCTTTCCGATTATCCGAAAGCCGTCACCTTGCTCAAACAAAATTTACAAAGAGCCAAAGAATCGGAATTAACATCTCTTTTCGGACGCATCTATATTGCCCTATCGCGTGTCTATCGAAAATTGAACGAACACGCAATTGCCCGCGACCACGCCGAAAAAGCCTTACATTCTTTTCGTGAAAACGGTGAATGGCGCGGAATGGCAGAAAGTTATCAGGCAATTGCGACATCTTTTTATCAGGAAGGCAACAGCGAAAAATCGCTCGAATATTTCCAACAGGCGATCAAGATCGTCGGCGAACAAACGGCGCCGTTTCTTTTGGGCAAGCTTTACTCGGATATGTCGGGCGCGTATTGCTTGATGCGCCGACCGCAGGACGGCATTGCTTGTCTTGAAAAATCAATCAATTTTTTTGACCAGACCGAACATAAACTCAATTCTGTGATCGCTTACAACAATCTCGGGATGAATCTGATGCTGCTCGGCGACTGGACACGCGCCGAAGCGATGATGAAAAGTGCTCTCGATTTGGCGGTTGAAGCCAATCATGTTCACGTCGCCGGAATTTTAGATTCGCTCGGCGAATTAAAACTCCTGCGCGGCGAACTCCAAGAATCTCAAAACCTGCTCGAACAAGCCGCCAATTTTGCCGAAGAGCGCAAAAAAGAATTTTACACTATTCAGGCAATGCGAAATCTGGCGCGCGTGTTTCTGGCGCAAGGCAAAACCGGCGAGGCAATTGAAAAAGCACAGGAAACCATCGAAATTTGCCGCACGATTGGCGAAAAACAGACGATAAACGCCGCCGGACTGGTTTTAGCGGAAAGCTACCTACAAGAAGGCAGATTGAAGGAATGCGACTTTAAGCTTCAAAAAATCGAAGAAGCCGAGCTTTCCGCAGACTTTTTTATTCTCGGCAATATTCAACGAATTTACGGTTTGCTTGCCCGTCAGCGCAAAGACGGCGAAACGGCGGTGTATCATTTCAATCGCGCTCTGACGATTTTTGAAACTGCTGACGATATTTATTACATTGCTTTAACAAAATATCTATTGGGCGAAAGTCTCGCTGAAGACGAACCCGACAAAGCCTCAAAACAGCTGATTTCCGCCAGCGAAATTTTCCGCAAACTCGGCGTTGAGAATCTTTATCAAGCGGCTGAAAAAGCGATCGGAAACTTAAAGAGCGACGAAGAACCGCACAAAAAGACAAATGTTTCCGCAACTTCGCAGCTTTCGATGCTGCGTCTGGCAGAAGCAACCGCTTCGCGCGAGCTTTTACTGCGCGAACTCGTCGCCGTTTTGCAGCAGGAAAGCAAAGCGCGAAAAATCATTGTCGCCGAAGTCAACGACCAACGACGTTATTATCCGTTCATCGCGCAAGGCTATAGCCCAAGCGAAAGTATGGAATTGGTTGCGCAGATTGACGAAGCGCAGGTCAAAAATAACACGGAAGATTTTGCCAAAACCAAAAATCTGAGCATTTTTCCGCTTCGTGCGCCGAATGCGCATCCGGCAATGCTGATTGTCTTTCCGCGTTCGGGCGCGACCCTTGTTGATGGTGGCTCAATTCAGCCGCTATTGCGCGTTGTTTCGCTCGGGATGGACGTTTGTGCGCTTCGCGATAAAGACAAGGTTCAGCAGATCGAACAGGAAGCAAGTCCTTTTACGTCAAACAGTTTGATGCCCGGATTTATTCATTCAAGCCCGGCGATGACATCCTTGGTCGAAGAAGTTTATATGATCCGTTCGTCGGACGTGACCGTGCTGGTGACGGGTGAATCGGGAACGGGAAAAGAACTGGTTTCACGCGCCATTCACGCGATCTCCAATCGTAAAGACCGCGTTTTTATTCCGTTTAACTGCACGGCCGTCCCGAAAGAATTGGCGGAAGGACATCTTTTCGGCTACCGCAAAGGCGCGTTCACGGGCGCGGTCAACGATTCGCAGGGAATGATTCGTGCCGCTCACGGCGGCACGCTGTTTCTTGATGAAGTCGGCGATCTGCCGATTGATGTACAGCCGAAACTGCTTCGTTTTTTGCAGGAAGGCGAAGTTCAGCCGATCGGCGAAAAAACTCCGATCAAGGTTGATGTCCGCGTGATTGCCGCGACCAATATGCCCCTAGAAGAAAAGGTCGCCAACGGCAGTTTCCGCGAGGATCTCTATTATCGCCTGAATGTTATCAGATTGCGCGTGCCGCCGCTTCGTGAACGGCGTTCGGAAATTCCGCCGATCATCAATTACTACATCAATCATTACTCATCGCGCTTCGGCAAACGCGACATCACCATTACGCCGCAAACGATTGACCTGCTGATGGTTTGCGAATGGGAAGGCAACGTCCGCCAGCTTTGCAACGAAATTCAGCGCGTCATCGCCCGCGCCGTTGACGGGGAAGTCATCACACCCGAACATCTTTCGCTCGATCTGAAACGCAATGCGACGCCGATTTCCGCTTTTGAAGAAAGCGGAAATGTCCGACCGATCACAAATTCGGGTTCATTCAGCGGTTACAATATCGGAACACAAGGCACGACGATTGAACAAGCCGTTTCCGAACTCGAAACGCAGATGATCGTTGATTCTCTGCGCCGTCATGATTGGAATATTTCCCGTGTCGCTCGTGAACTGGGTCTAACCCGGCGCGGTTTGTATTTAAAATTAGCGCGTTACGGCATCGAAAAATCTGCCTGAGATTTCAAATTTCAAACTTCAAATTTCAAATTTCAGATTGTTTGATTCCAATTTGGCATTTGAAATCTGGAATTTGGAATTACAAATAAAAATACTAATTCCCATCAAAATATAAAAAGCCATCGCGACTTCGGCGTCGCCCAGATTGTAATGCACCAGACCGCTGGTGAAAAAACCGACAAGTCCGCCGAATGCGCCTAAAATTATGCCCTTCTCGATTGCGGATTTCGGATTTCGGATTTCGGATTTCGGATTCTGTTGTTCTAAACTCTCGA
>JANPDZ010000145.1:0-12308 GCA_031431735.1 Acidobacteriota bacterium
ACGGTGCCGCCTAAATTAGCAAAAACATTTAAAGCCACAATGGTGGAGTATTTTTTCCCGACCAACGCATAATCTTTGGCAGGTTTTATGCGACCGTTCACTTCAACCTTGTAACCATAATTTGAGAGCATTTTATTGGCATATTTCTGAAAACTTTTGGTTAATTCAGGAATTCCCCAAGTAGTTCCATCATATGGTGAAGGAAGTGAGTCATCTAACCATTCCCAACCCTGTTTAGTACCCCAGTTCAGTTTGTTGGGAATGAATTTGAAAAGTGCTTTGACAATCTGCACATCTTCCGGGTCATTGACACCGTTTATCCCGACAGAATTACTGACATTTATTATTGTTAACGGTTCTCCTAAGTCGTCTATAACTGTTTCTATTATCGCCATTTTCTTTTCTCCTTTTTTCTTATAAATTAATTTCAACTGTTAAAACGGGAATCGTGTCTATTCCGCCGAAAGCGTATTTAATGCCGACATGATCGTCGAACGCGAGAACGTGTTCGCACAGTGCCTTCATTACGTGAACGCCCATTTCTTCGGCGTTGAGGTTGATTTGACTGAGAAAACGCCAAACCGTGGTGCTGGCGGGCATTTTTGGATCAAATTTGATATTTCCCCGAAAGGCGCCGATCAGGTATAGATAGAAAAAGTTCTCGACACCGCCGACTTTGTTGACCAAAATATTTCGCAAATCTATAAACTGACTGTCCACTGCACTTAATAAATCCGGCGTGAACATTCCCGTTCCTTTCGGAGCAAATGGCGAAAGAAATTTTTTCAAAAGCCAACTGTCGCCCTCCTGTCCTTTGGTCACACTATTTGAAAACCCGACATTGCTGGTTGCAATCATTGAAAATCCCCACATATTTTTTATCTCCTTTAAATTTTTTTGACTATTCACGCCTGATGTAACCATTAAAGCCTTAAAGCAAATGGAAAATCTTTAGTTCGGAATAATTTCTTGCCTTTTGCCCTTTTACCTTTTACCTTTTTACTTTTTTACTGAGCTCCGCCTTGCACCGGAATGTCTCCGGTCTGGCCGAACGGGAATGAGAAGAAGGATACAAAGTTATCGCTGCTGCGATTCACAAAGTAATTGCCGTTCGAGGGCCGCCAGACGGCGATGTCGGTCTTGCCGTCCTTGTCGTAGTCGGCGGCAACCGGTTTGTCGGCTCCTGTACCGAACGAAAGGCTGATTACGGTGCCATTCGAGCTTCGACTGATAAACCACGCGCCTTGCGAGGGTCGGTAGATCGCCAAATCGGCACGTCCGTCGCCATCGAAATCACCGTCGATGGGAATGTCACCAGCGAGTCCCCAAGTGTCGATGCTGACCGTATTACTTCCGCTATTGAGCGTAAACCAGTTTCCGGTCGACGGACGAAAGACTCTTGCATCGGCAAATCCGTCGCCATCCGCATCGCCCGATGCGGACGGTTGAATATTTATCGAAAGACGCGCGACGGCAAAGTCACCGCCTGAGCCGCCACCTGTTTCGCCGAACAAAATAATCTTGCCGTCGGTTTGAATCTCAATCGCGCTCGAAAGTGAATTTGTGCCGAGATTGACGGTCGCCACGCCATCTATGCCAAAACCCGTATCACGGCTGCCGTTTGAATCAAGGCGAAGCGCGGCGGAAGTGTTTCCACCGCTGGAAAGATTTATTGCACTGACAATTTTGCCGTCCGGTTGGAGTTCAATATCGCTGACACGATCGTTGCCGCCATTAGCCGAAGTGACATTAACAATTAGTATCCCGTCGAAGTCAAACGTGGTGTCGAGCGTGCCGTTGGCGTTGTATCTCACAAATCCCGAGTCTGAACTAACTCTGCCGCCGACAACTATTTTTCCGTCGGGCTGAATAGCCGCAGCATGGGCAAAATCTGCACCGCCTAGGTTGGTGGTGACAGATCCTGTGCCGTTGAAAGTTGTATCCACCGAGCCGTTTGTGGTAAGCCGAAAGGTCTTAAAGTCCTGAGTGCCGGATGAAAACCCTCCAACCATCACAATTTTTTGGTCCGTCTGGAGAGCAACATTCAATATCAAGTCTGCGTTTGTCGTACTGACCGTAACTTTACCGTCGGTGTCGAAAGTCGTGTCCAATCCGCCGTTTGTGTTGTAGCGGACGGCGGCATTATCCTGATTTGACGCGGTCGGGCGAGCTACTCCAACAGCGACGATCTTGCCGTCCGCCTGAATAACCACGCCGCTTGCAAAATCATTGAAGGTGGCAAAGTCCGTCGTAACTTCACCGTCGGTATCAAAGGTCGTATCGGGCGAACCATTTACGTTGTAACGCGCGATCGCAAAATCGCTCGTTCCTCCAACCGCAGTCGTCGTTCCCGCGACGACAATTTTGCCGTCCGTTTGAAACGCCACGCTGTTAGCATCGTCTATGCCGCCAAAATCTGTCGTCGCTTTGCCGTCCGTGTCGAATGTCGTGTCGAGCGAACCGTCAGCGTTATACCGGACAACCGCAAAGTCAAGTGCCGCACCGCCGCCGCCAAGATTTGATTGTCCGACAATGACGATCTTGCCGTCTGCCTGAATCGCTCCACCGCGACCTATATCGGCGCCCGCGACATTTGTAATCGCAAAGCCGTCCACGTCGAAAGAACTGTCGAGCGCACCCGGCGATGCCGCTTTTGTCTCAATCGGCAAACCGATTAAAAACATTGCCGCTAATAGAGTGAGAGCCAAACTGCCGCGTAAAAATTTGTGTTTTGTGTATTTCATTATTTTATCTCCATAAATTGTTTCAAACAATTATCGAAGCGGGTTGCCTCGTCTGTTGCTAAGATACCTTGCAAATATCGCAATAATCTTTAGGAAATTCTGAAGTTTTTATGAAATTTTTCTGAAGAAATTATGAAGACGAAATGAGAGCTAATACGGATTACACTTGATAAATGTGCATTAGCCGGATTCAACAAGTCAGAACAAGAAGCGGTCGCGACTTGCTTTTGATTCACTCGAACAAGCCCGTCGCTACCGCTCAGGGTTCTGACTTATTCTTTAAGTGGAAACGGTATTAGAAGTAAAAAGCAAAATAATAATTGCGCAAGTCTATTTTCAGGGTTGAAAAGTGTTCGCGACCGCGCAACTTTTCTGATTAGAAAATAACAGATTTTCCAAATTTGAATCTACTGATTCTGATACTTCATTTTCAAATAGTCAGTGTAACTTCCCAATCTATTTCCAAATTGACATATCCATAAGACTCTTTAAGCCCCAGTAGCTTTTTGCCATTCATACCGTAACTGAAAACGCCGCCTTTGCCTTTGGCTCCGACCGAAACACTCGCCGGAAAATTTTTCAGTAAAAGAAGAGTAATGACACCTTCGTCACCGCCCTTGTTGGACGATGTGAGCCGTTCCCAAGAGGTCATTGCCCGATTCGCAAGCACCAGATTGTAGTCAAAAATGACTCCGTCCTCTAAATAGAAATAGCCGCCGTTATCAAATAAATAACCCGGCAGACATTCCCATTTTCCTTCAAAATCCCAAGTGCCCGTCAATCTAAAAAAAATGTCGAACGATTGTCCCGTCCCGCCGGTTATTTTTATATTAAATTTTTTCATTCGTGTTCCCCTCCAATCATTTTGATATTTGAACCGTCTGTATTTGCCTTCATATTAACAAGAAGCGAATTGAGGCAAATAAACACGCCGCTGCCGTTTTCAGATTTGTAATGACTGCCCGCGTTTTTGATAAATTGAAATAATAATTCGTCTCTTGTGTTAAAGAGCGTTGACGCTTCGCTGAGAGAAACAAAATCTGCATCTGTCCGGCAGCCTTCGCAATGGACGAGTCGTGTTTTGGCGCGTTTGCGGATAAGTTGGACGCGTTCAAATTCGATGATAATTTCCCTTGCTTTTTGAATTTTCATATTTAACTAATGCCGCTCCGGAGGTGGTCGCGGATATTTTTATAAAGTTCGTATTATTCCCGCCTTTTTCATAGATACCGATTCATTTTCGAATACCGTTTCCCATCAAGAAATGCGCATTAAATTTCGGCGACAAGTCAGAACAGCGAGCGGTAGCGACCTGTTTAATGGTCATTATCTTTTTGCACGGTTTCTATCGGAAAATCGTATAAGCGATGCCGTTTTACTGAAATTTCGGCTTAAAAACCTCATAATCTCCGTCGGGCGAAAATTTATAAACCAGTCCTTCGTATTTGTCTATACAGCCAAAGGGATGCAGCCGCAGATAAAAACCGATATTGACGCGTTGGGTTTTTTTTCCCGCGACGACATCGCAGTTTGCCGATTTAGCCAATTGCGAACAAAAATCTGTGCCCAGATCTTTTTGGTTTCCTTTGGCGACCTCACAGGCAACCAGCCAGATCGTGCCAATTGTGCCGATGCCTTTGAGTTGGCGGAGCACGCCTACACTGCCCGTTCCAAAGCCGATTCCCCCACCGCCGACGTGCAGAAAACCGGGCGAACCATGACAATTAATGATCACATTGTGAAGATGATTGTCAGTCGCTTCGTTGAGTGCCGAATGAATCTGGTTCGTGACATCAATCGAAGTTGTTCCGGCCACGAGTTCAACGGTTTTCCACATTTTATATTTGTATCCCGGCACATCGCAGGAATGTAAAACTAAAGAAGGTTGCTCCATTCTGATCATTGATTTTGTTCTCCTTTTGGTTGCTCCTAAAATTCGAGGTCAATCCATAATTGACCGACCATCCCGATCGGCATTTTCAGATCGAAATCGCATATAACTTTGCAGATCTGAATCAGCACCTGATCGCCGATATCCTGATTGCAGAGGTCGCTCGAACGCGCCAGATTCTGCATAAAGACTTGCACCATTTCTTCGCCGCTCTGTTTGTAATTGAACAGAGCGTAATTAAAGAGGTCATTGCCGGGAATTGAAATCTGGACGGCGATCTGGTTGCCGACATTGCTCAATTTTGCTAAATATCCGTTCAGCATTCCGTGAAACGCGGCTTCGATGACATCCGTGCCGGCCGCCGCCCGTTTGCCGATCAGCTTGCCCTGCACGCCGCCGCCCGGCATTTTGGAAAGCGTTGACATGACGTCTGCAATCCAGAAGTCGCCTTCGGTCCAAATCGTGTCGTTTGAATAACTGTATCTTGTGTTGCTGGTTGCTGTTATTTTAAAACCTATCATTAGCTTTACCTCACCTGTTGATTTCCTCTTTTCAACTTCATTCCTGACATTTTCTTTTTTCTCTGAGTCAGAAGAAGGTTTGGCGGTAGCCAATGGTTTAACTCGACTGTTAATTAGTGGGAGTTAAACTATTGGCTACCGACAAATCTTCTTCTGACTCGTTTAAATTGTTTTTATTTTCCGCGTCTTTTAATAGACATTGACAAGTTTCCAATCGGAATATAAAACGGCTTCGTGTTCTCCCTTCATTAATAAATGCTCAACTTTGGCCCCTCCGTAATGGATGCCGGCTTGACCGGTTGAGCCGATCGGAAAGTCTTTCGGAATACCATGAAGTATGCCGTAGCAGGGATTTGTCGCCGGATTATCCACATCAAACGGTCTTGAAAAAAGATAAAATTCGTTGCCTTTGCCGCCGACATCAGTAAGATCCATACCTTTTACCGTCCCCATAAATTCGCGCGTATAACCCGGCAGACACGACCAGGTATATACTTCATCCGTCCAAATCCAACCGTTTATTTTTTTTTTGACAAACAAATCGAATTTTGGAAATTCAGGGAAAAGAATTTGGTCGGGAGTGATTAGAAATTTAAAATTGGTAGTCATAAAATATTTTCTCCTAAAAAAGGATTTGTGTTTTCCACAACCTGCGCCAAAATCGTCGGTATTCCTCCGCAAAATCAGATGCCCGAATGTTTTAATGTTAGGACTTTCGCTTGAAAGCAGAAATATGCAGAAACACGCACGAAGTAAGTGTGTTTTCGCCCTTACTTCGTGCGGGCTTCCGCATTCTAAGCGAAAGTCCTAAATGTAAAGCCCGAATTTGAAATCCGTTGTTGACGGTCGTTAAGAAGCGCAAAGAGCGAATCACCGCAAATCATTACCTTGCCCTTGCGGTTGTGAATCCGGTGCAGGTCGGACATTTCCGATAAACGGCAGAAGTGCGCTACATCGGTCTTGAAAAAAACGGCCGCTTCCGCAAACGTCAGTAGCTTGACGGGCTTTTGACAGATAAAACAATACGCCGCATCAGACCGCCGGAAAGTATGACCCGGCAATTGCCCGGGGGTGTTTTCTGTGGTTTTTTCGTTGTTTTGTTTCATATTTTTCTTTTTCGACAAATTTTATTGTTGCAAATCAGATTTTTAGGTTAAAATCGGTTTCATTCCTAGCTTTAGTTTTAATATCAACCGATAAATAAAATCTTTAGAAAATTCTGAAATTTTTCTGAATTTTTTCTGAAGAAATTATGAAGAAGCAAAATGGAAAACTCTTTCGGAAAAATTTACAGCTTTGACAAGTTTCAACTCGATCCGGACGAAAGGCTTCTTTTCGACGGCGTGAAGACCATTCCGCTGGCACCAAAGGTATTTGATACCCTGCTTTTCTTTGTCGAAAACGCCGGACGCGTTTTGAGCAAAGAGCGAATGCTCGAAGAGATCTGGGAAGGTTCGTTTGTCGAAGAAAACAATCTCGCGCAAAATATTTCGTTTCTGCGCCGAATTCTGGGCGAAACAAAAGACTTCAAATTTATCGAAACCGTGCCGAAATACGGCTATCGGTTCATCGTGCCGGTCGAATTTGTCGAAGACACAACGGAAATCGTCACGTTCGAGCGCACGCAGGCGCGGATTCTGATTCGGGAAGTCATCGAGGAAGAAGACGATTTGTTTGGACAGGGAGACGCGGAGACGCGGAGACGCGGGGATGAAATCATAAAGCTTGATTTTGAAAATCAACTCGCTGCGTCTCCGCGTCTCTTTGTCCCCGCGTCTCTTCCGGCGGCGGTGCCCGAAACGCGCTATGTTGAAAACGGCGATGTCAATATTGCTTATCAGGTAGTTGGTGATGGCGATCTGGACATCGTTTTTGTGATGGGCTGGGTTTCGCATCTTGAATATTTCTGGAAACATCATCTTTTTGCGTCGTTCTTAAACCGGCTCGCTTCGTTTTCGCGCCTCATTCTTTTTGACAAACGCGGAACAGGTCTTTCCGACCGTGTTCCGCTCTCAGAGCTGCCGACGCTTGAACAAAGAATGGAAGACGTTCACGCCGTGATGGACGCGGTTGATTCGGAACGCGCCGTTTTAATCGGCGTTTCCGAAGGCGGCCCGATGTGTAGTTTGTTTGCGGCAACCTACCCCGAAAGAACGACCGCGCTCGTCATGATCGGAACTTATGCCAAACGCATCAAGGACGAAGATTATCCGTGGGGCGTTTCATTGGAAGACCGCGAGGCGTTTTTTGAGATGATGCGGCGCGATTGGGGCAAACCGGTCGGCATCGAAGAACGCGCCCCTTCGATGGCGCACGACGAGGAATTTCGCACGTGGTGGGCGGAATATTTGAGAATGGGCGCAAGTCCGGGCGCGGCGGTCGCGCTTACGAAAATGAACGCCGAAATTGATGTGCGTAATGTTTTGTCTTCGATTCGGGTGCCGACATTGGTCATTCACCGGAGCGGCGATCTGTGTCTGAAGGTCGAAGAGGGAAGATTTGTCGCCGCGCAGATTCCGGCGTGTAAATATGTCGAGCTTGGCGGTATTGACCATCTGCCGTTTGTCGGTGAGCAGGCGGAAATTCTCGACGAAATCGAAGAATTTCTGACCGGAATGCGCCATGCCGAAGCAATTGACCGCGTGTTGGCGACGGTTCTCAGCATCCGGATTGTTGACGGGCAGGAACAGGCTCTCGAAATTACGAATTGGGATGATTTTATGGAGCGTTCGGGCGTTTATGTGCGCCGTCAGATCGAACTTTTCAAAGGCCGGGAAGTTTCGTTTGACGAAAACGGACTGCTCGCGGTTTTTGACGGACCGGCACGGGCGATCCGGTGCGCTCTGGCGATCAACGATTCGGCGCAGCGTTTAAATTTGAACATCAAAACCGGTCTTCACACGGGCGAATGCGACGTGCTAGGCGACAAATACGGCGGTCTGGCGGTCAACCTCGCGCAAGAAATTGCCGGTGAAGCCCAACTCGGCGAAACACTCGCCTCGCGCACGGTCAAAGATCTGGTTGCCGGATCGGGCTTAAACTTTATCGAAAACGGAATCAAATCATTCCCCGACATCGCCGGCGAATGGCGGCTGTTCACCGTTAAACGGTGAGCGGTTTGTGGGATTGTTTGAGGGATGAGGGATTTCTGAGGGATGAGGGATGAGGGCTGAGGGATGAATAAAGACAGAGAATACGAAGCGGAAGATTTACTGACAAATTCTGAGAATTCTGAGAATTCTGAGAATGATAAAGGTAAAGATAGAGATAAAAAACGTCGGGATTTGAAGAAGAGGCTGAAAGAATATGCTTTGCGGATAATTCGTCTTTATGAATCTTTGCCGAAAACGGGAGCGGTTCACATCATAACTCATCAACTTCTTTGTTCGGGAACTTCACCCGGAGCGCAATATGCCGAATCTTCCCGCGCCAAATCAAACGCTGACTTTATCAGCAAAATCGAAGGCGTATTGCAGGAACTTGAAGAAAGTCTTTATTGGCTGGAATTATTAATCAAAGGCGGATTTGTCACAGAAAACGTGAATTCAAGTAGTGAGTCACATTCACGCTACCTTTTAGCGTGTTTGGAAAGGTTTACATCTTCGCAAACCTTTCCAACTTTAAGAGTTAAATTGTCAAAGAACTATCTTGAAAAATTTTGACTGTGTCAAAACGTTTAGGTTAAACTATCTGCTATGGAACATCAGGAACGACTCAACAACATTGAAGCCGAATGCGACGAACTCAGACGACAGATTTTGCAACTTGAATTTCAGCATAAAAAAGATTCCGTCGAAGCCGAAAAGCAATTCACCGACCGCTACGAGAAAACTCAACGTCAACTCGATTACATCACCCGACTCGTTGGCATTACCTACGAAGAATTAGACCTTTTAGACGACAAAATCATAGAAAGCGGCTCAATTCTTACCAAACCTCGCAAACGAGTCAAATAAACCTTTTCAACCAAACATTTTCAAAATCGCTTCAAAAATTGCAGAAATCTTTGCCTTATGCGCGATTTCATACATTTCTTCGGCAGCTGTCCAAACGCGAAGCAGTTCCCATTCCAGATATGTCAATTCATTCGCTTCAAACCGGCGGCCGCTTTTTTGCCTCATTCGCAGCGTTTCAACCTGTCCGACGATTTGCTCTGTGTCCGTCTCGGAAACATCCTGAGATTGAAAAGGCGGGTTGCCGTCGCACTTTTCGCAACCTCGACAAACCCGCGCTTTTTCTTCAAAAGTTTTTCCGTAGGCATCGCGCCAACGCAGACATCCATTTTCACCGGGACAACGCAAAACCTTTGCAGATTCCCCGTAGAGTTCGGCGACTCGCCCGTGAATCGCCGGACTCGTTTCCGCTACTTTTTTTGAATCGCCTTGACCGCTTTATCAAAATGAAGGGTGATCGCATACGCTTGAACGTGGAGCGGAACTTGACCGTGTGCAAAGCCGCTTGCTCCGCATTTCATCCGTTCAAATAACGCACCTTTCTCCTCCATTATTGGCGGCAATGCGACTGAAAGGCGCACCTATTATCTCTTCGGCTTGGCGCGGATATGGCTTGATTGTATAGACACTCGCGACCGTTGCCATTCGTTTTCTGAACGGCTTCTCGCCTTTGCTTCGACGATGTTCCAGATGCGGTTTGTTTGCTGCCGCCGCTTTTGGGTCACGCCACGCAAGTCTTCCTGACGCATCACTACTCCTTTCCCATCCGTGCTGATGACCAAGATCTGACCCGTTTCAGTCACCTCATCAGCACTCGCTTTGGCTGCTTGGCAACTCTCGTAAAATGAGTCAAAATCCTCTGCCGCTCTGACGCTCAATTCTTCTACTTGACGCTTCGCGACGCTGGCTCCCGTGTGATTCTTGATGGTTGAAACGACCTCCTCAAAAGATTCTTTCGAGGCACATTCGGCGACCCGTTTCCGCACTGTGTGGGAGTAAAGTTCTGGTGGCAAGTTCAACTCCGCATCCAATGGATGCAAACTCTCCAAACCAACTCCACCATACCCGTAACGAGTCAAACTCACCGTCCCCAAAATGCTCTCTACTTTGCGCGTGTGCTGAAACCTCTGAGTGGGAGGTTTCTCCTCACTGCTCACCACAGGTTCAAGCGGCAAACTCGCTCCACGCTCTTCAAGATGAGCTTCGAGAAGTTGACGCATCAACTCACGTCCATCCACTTCAAGAAATTCCTCTACTTGAGAATGACTCATCTGGTTCATCTCTGGCGAACGAAGGTTATTTACTATAAAATCAAATTGCTCTTGCGCCGCAAAGTAGGCATTTGCCTCTTGCGGTTTACGAGCGGCAACGCAGGCTAACATCAGGTTACACGACCTCTTTGGTTAGATATGGTTTATGGTAGAACTTATCTACCATAAAGGTCGTGCGTCTGCGATGCAGGATAAGAACTAAGTCCCTCTTTTATTACATTTAGCTGTCATCCTAAAAGAGCCGCACTCAAATTATTTACTGCCATTTTTTGTTCACCTCAAGGCATCTCATTTCTGAGTGCGCAAAAATTTATTGATCTCGTTCATATTTGCGATCAGCTCGGACTGAGACATTTTTTCGATCTTCTCTTTTGTTAAAGTCGTCGTTCCCGATTTGCTGCCGGCTCCGGCATCAATTCCTTCTTTGGGTTTGGCATCGCCGAATAATTCGGGGAAATCCGCTTTGACTGATTCAAAGACTTCTTTCAGATTTGAAATACTGCCTTTATCGTCAAACTCAAGATCGTCTTTCACCAACCGGTAAGCCGCTCGCGGATTCTTAACGCCGGGTTTTGTTGCTTCATTGGTTACTGAGTCCCGTGCGTCACGCTCTTTTAGTTGATTGCGGAGGTCAGCCATTTCAGCTTTTGTCCGTTCCTCTTCCGAAAGTTTTGCCCGCGCCTCTGCGTCCTGAGTTTTCTTTTCCCACTCTTTCCGTTCTTTCGCCAGCATCCGATTTATATCGGCTTGCGTGAACGTCTTGTCGTCCTTTTTGCCTTCGCCCGTTGTTTCCTCAGAAGATTTGGTTTCTTCGGTCTGAGTTCCACTTTTTTCCTCAGAAGATTTCTTATCTTCGCCGGTCTGAGTTCCGCCGCCCTGCCCTGTCGGGTCAGTAATTTCATCTGCCATACATTATCAATTCTGACTAACTGTCTTGATTGTTTGAAGAAGTCTTTGGATGGAATAGATAGAATCAGTAGATCCAAATTTGTAAAAAAGCCTTTGCCAATCGCAGCCTAAATTCACTTGACGATTCTCGTAATTCCGTTTGAAACCCTTGGAATAATGGATAATTGATAATTGGTAATTGATAAATATGCTTGACGGACAACCGAATTTATCCATTACCAATTATCCATTATCCAATACGCGCAGCAGTTTCTTTCGATAATTGTCTGAATTTTGGATCTACTGAGAATAGATGAAATAGATAAAATAGATGCCGCCGAAACATTATTCCCGCGCAAAAGAAAAACGAGAGCCGATTGATGCTCTCGTTTGAATTTTTTTGATTAGGTCAAAATTATGCGGCTTGCAAAACAGGGGATTTTTTGAGTTCAAAATACTTTTGTTTGACTTTACTAATCAAGTTTTGACTTTCCGTGTTTGGGAAATTATTCAACAAGTCTATTAATTGATTTGGAAATTCCAGCCCAAATAATTCGTGACTGTCAATGACATTCACGCGGTAATTTTGTCTTTGATTGTTAATCTCTAAAATTATCTCCAGCACATTACTGCTTTTGGTGATTATTTTTAATAATTTTATTTTTTCGGATACCATCTTGCTATTACCTGTCCGCCCCAATTTTCCCAAAAATCCTGCGTCGTCATTTTATATGATGTTTGATCGAACGGGTCTTTGATTTTAATCAAGCCGCTGCGTGTTTTTCCGTCAATAAACACAGCGTGTCCCAATCTTTCGTACTGCTCTTTTAGAATAACACCGAAATTCTTTAGTTTGACAAGTTTATCAATCCCATCCAAATCGGTTGCAAATCCACGCCACACTTTACCGTCTTTATTATTTTTGTCAAAACTATTCAAACAATGTGCTAATGCGATGAAATATTAAGTTTGAGGTAAAAAAACAGAGTAAGATGAGTTTCAATCCACATCTCCACCGAAGCAGAGATGAAATGGTCAAC
>JANPDZ010000146.1:0-3689 GCA_031431735.1 Acidobacteriota bacterium
ATTTTATAGCAGTGATGCCCGCACGCAACAGGAGCCTTGACTCTACGTGAGTATAAATCAAGCGCATACCGGAAGTGAGGCGAAATAATAACCAACCGCAGGTTTGAGAAACGAGTTTGCCGGAAGTCTTCTTAATTTAGACGGTAATTGATTAGGACTTTGGACTTTGGCTTTTGGTTTTTGAAAGAAATAGCCGAATTGGTGATGAATTTCTCACCAAACCACTAATTTTTCCGAACTCTTGATTCTTTCGAGTTTAATTTGAATCAAACCCAAAACCCAAAACCAAAGTCCCAAGACCTAATCAGTTAATTTAGACAAAAATAAAATTAGGAGATTAAAGAAATGAATAAATTAAAATATGTATTTTTTGCCACATTATTGTTGGCTTTGATGGGAGTTACAGCGTTTGCACAAGGCGGCGGAGCCGCTGCCGGCGATAATGCATTCACCGTCAGTGCGGCGAAAGCCATCGGTGCGGGTATTGGTTTCGGATTGGCGGCCGGTCTTGCAGGTATCGGACAAGGTCTGGTCGGCTCGCGGGCGGCGGAAGGCGCAGCGCGCAATCCGGGCGCGGCGGGAACGGTTCAAACGATTATGATCATCGCGCTTGCGCTGATCGAATCGCTTGTTTTGTTTGCGCTTCTGATCGTTTTCGTTGTTCTTCGCTAATAATCGAAAAACTTATGAAAATTAACTTGCGGACGGAAGTTTAAAAACTTGCGTCCGCATTTTTTCATTTATCATTTATCATTTATCATTAAACTTTGAGGAATCACTTGGCATCGTAACGGTTGATAAAATGATAAATGATAAATGATTATATGTTAGACCAATTTATCGGACAGACTTTAGCAGACAAATATCGGATTGATTCGGTGATGCGCGAAACCGATCTGGGCAAGGTTTATCACGCGACGCATCTTTTGATGGAAAAGGCGGTTGCCGTGAAAATTCTCTCGCCCGCGCTTTCCGTTGATGAAAACATCGTCAAACGATTTTCATCCGAAGCCCGCAGTATCTCGAACATTTCGCACCCGAATATCTTAAACGTCGCCGATTTCGGCTCGGACGCAAACGGCAAGGTTTATATCGTTTTTGAAGATGCGAAAGGCGAAACGCTCAAAAACGCGATCAAGCGCGACGGAATGTTTGATCCGGCACGCGCTGTCAATATTGCCAAACAGATCGCCGCCGGACTTGCCGCCGCGCATTTCAAAGGGGTATTTCACCGAAGTTTGAACAGCGAAAATATTTTGCTCGGCGCAGATGATGCGGTGAAAGTTTTGGATTTAGGCACGGTCGAATCGGATGAACCGATGGACGACGAAGTTTCTCCGCAAAAAATCGAATATCTATCGCCCGAACAATGCGCCGATGCGTCAAACGCTGACGAGCGTTCAGATATTTATAGCTTGGGCGTGATCTTGTATGAAATGCTCGCCGGCGAAGTTCCGTTCAGGGCGGAAAATACGAGCGAATTGATGATGAAGCACGCGCAGGAACCGCCGCCGCCGCTTTCGGCTTTCCGGCAGGATTTGCCCGCCGGAATCGAACCGCTGATCTTGCAGGCTCTCGCGAAAAATCCCGAAATGCGTCATCAAAACGCCGCCGAATTGATTGATGATCTAAATCGTGTTTCGCGTTCGCTGACCGATCTGGAGACGGGCGCGATTGCCAAAACTCCGACCGCAAATAATAACATCTGGAAAACTGCATTTGTTGTGCTGGCGGGAATTTCGCTGCTCTCAATCGCCCTGATCTGGGCAACTTCGACTAAACAGACGAATCCTTCGACGCTTCAGACCGATTCCAATTCACAGCCCGTTCAGCCGATCAATCCGCCGACCGGAATGAATGAACAAAGCTTGGCGACGATCGTGCAGATGACCGAAGGCTCAATGGGGAATTCTAACGTGATGGTGATGCCTGACACGCTTGGAACTGACGGCAATCCTAATTGGCAAAACGGGACACTTCCGCCCGGTGCGCCACAATACATTCCGCCAGGCGGACAGGTTATTGATCCGAACAATCCGAACAGTATTTTTAATCCAGATGATCCCAATTCGAGAATCTATCAGGATAGTAATGGCGCGACTTTTATAATTGTTCCAACAACGCCGAATGCCAACACCAATACACAGCCGGCAACGACCAAAACGCCGAAAAACGTCCCAAACACAAGCGTTCAGCCGTCGCCATCGCCGACCGATACAACGAAACCACTGGTAACGCCAACACCGGACACAAAATCAACTCCGCCGAAAACGACTGCGCCAACACCGAAACCGACCGACAAACCGAAACCGCCGCCGTCTTCGACCAAAACGACGACCAGCGGAAAAACTCAAGACAGTTGAAAATTTATGAACTCTGGATGATAATGTGCGAGATACAATTATAACTCACCTTACGCAATTGTTGAATTTCAGCCCGCGTAGCGGGTGTCAGCGTGTAGCCCGTAGCGCGAGCTACGGGTTTCGAGGAAAGAATATCGTTAAGCCCGTGAACACGGGCGACAGAGGCGGAATCTGTCGCTATCTACGATAGCTCAATGAATAATTTCTAAATTTCCCGTAGCTTTCGCTACGGGCTACACGCTATCGCCATCTCCGATGGCTGAAAACGCCAATTGCGTAAGGTGAGTTATAAGAATTCACTAAAAGGAGCAAAATATGTTTCGTGCCGGTGACCGAATAGGTTCTTACACTCTGATCGAGAAAGTTGGTAGAGGCACGTTTGGCGAAGTTTGGTTAGCCGAAGAAAAAACTGCAATTTCTTCACATAAAGTTGCGCTTAAATTGCCGAACGAAGAAGATATTGACCTCGAAGCTATCCGTCAGGAAGCAGAAGTTTGGGAGCAGGTCAAAGGTCATCCGAATATCTTACCGATTATTAAAGCCGATAATATTGACGGGCAAATTTACATTGCCAGCGAATATGCGCCCGACGGTTCTCTCAACAAATGGCTCAAAAAATACGGCGGAAAAGCACCAGCGACGGAAATTGCCGTAAAAATGATACAAGGCATTTTGTCGGGCTTAGAACATTTACACTCAAAAGGCGTAATTCACCGCGACTTAAAACCTGAAAATATTTTGCTTCAAGCCGACACGCCGCGCATTGCCGATTTCGGAATTGCGCGACTAATGCAAACAACATCAAACAGCACCCAGGCGACGGGAACACCTGCTTATATGGCTCCCGAATGTTTTTATTCAGTTCGCTCCGTCCAAACTGATATTTGGGCGGTTGGCGTAATTTTTCATTTGCTTCTAACAGGAAGATTACCGTTTCCGCAACCTGACCAGATTTCAGTGATGAATGCAATTCTGAACAGTGAACCACAAATTCAAAACGACATTCCCGCAAAATTTCAACAAATCATTTACAAGACTCTACAAAAAAATCCGACATCTCGTTATCAATCGGTTGCAGAAATGCGAAAAGATTTAAATGGTTTTAGTTCGGAATCTTTTCATGAGGAAGAAACTATTCTTCAACCGACCTTAAAGTTTCCACCGAATTTAATTCAAACGAATTTAATTAGTAAAACAAATTAAATAACATCATCCATTAAGGTAATATTGTATAAGACAATTTCGGTAATGTCGGATGCCTTAAAAGTCTTTTCTGATCAACTTCCTTCGCCAATGATGGTTGTTTGAGCGGATAAAACTTGGCAT
>JANPDZ010000147.1:0-2204 GCA_031431735.1 Acidobacteriota bacterium
CGAAGCCCGACGTCCCGAACTTGAAGCGGCACTCGAAAAAATTAAAGAAACAATCAAAATCCGACTTGAGGAAAATGATGTTCCATACATTGAGATTCAAAGCCGTGTGAAACGACTTTATTCGCTATGGAAAAAGCTGAAAAAGCAGAAAATAGCGATTGAACAGGTTTATGATCTGATCGCCATCCGGGTTATCACTCCCAACGATAAAAAATTGCCGTATATTGCTTTAAGCGTCATTCACGACATCTGGACCCCGATTCCCGAGCGTTTTAAGGACTGGATTGCCATACCGCGAGATAATTTGTATCAATCGCTTCACACATCGGTCATCGGCGATGGCGGACAAACTTTCGAAGTCCAGATTCGCACCGAGGAGATGCACCATATCGCCGAAGAGGGGGTGGCCGCTCACTGGAAATATAAAGAAAGTAAACTCGGTAAACAAGACGATGACACGAATCTTGATGAACTTCGCAAAACAGTTGAAAAATTGTTGTTGCCCTTAGTTGAAAATACTAACGAAACCCAGGATTCCGAGGATTTTATCGAATCCTTGAAACTCGATCTATACCCAAAAGACGTTTACGCTTTTACTCCGCGGGGGAAAGTTATTCAATTGCCGCGCGGCTCAACGCCGATTGATTTTGCTTACGCGATTCACTCCGAAGTCGGAGATAATTGCACTGGCGCGAAAATCGGCGGGCGGATCGTGCCGCTGAGAACCGAATTGCAGCACGGTGATGTTGTCGAAATTTTGACGACTGCAAATTCAAAACCGTCGCGTGATTGGCTCAATCACGTCATCACGGCAAAGGCGCGAAACCGGATACGCCATTGGATTTCGGAACAGCAGCGCGCCGAATCAATCGAAATGGGGCGCAAACTGCTTGAAAAAGAAGCCGATAAATTTCGAGTATCGCCGAAAAAGCTGCTCAATAACGAAGATGAATTGAAAAGGATTGCCAACGAATACGGGTTGAGCCGCGGCGAAGATCTGTTGGCTTCGATCGGCTATGGTAAAACTTTGCCGCGCAATGTTTTGTCAAAGCATCTCGGTACTGATAAATTTGCCGAACTCGATCCTGAAAAGAAAAAGGAAACGACTTTACAGACCGGTTTCAAAGCCGTTAAAAAATTTATCGGTTTGGGCGAAGATGCAATTATCGTCAAAGGTGTAGATAATCTTTTGACGACACGGGCGCGGTGCTGCAATCCGCTTCGCGGCGAACCGATCATTGGTTATATTTCGCTTGGCAAAGGCATTGTCGTCCATAACAAAAACTGCAAAAACGTCAAATCTCTGATGGTCAACCGCGACCGCATCGTCGAGGTCGAATGGGCAAAAAGCGAGAAGGAAGAAATTCAATCTGTCCGCCTTTTGGCAACAACCGAAAACCGCAACGGAATGCTCGCCGGAATTACCAATGCAATTGCTGAAATCAAAACCGGAATCCGCGATGCCCGCGCTAATGTTTCCAAAGACGACATTGGTTTAATCGAAGTGACGGTCGAGGTTTTCGACAAAAAACATCTCGACAAAGTTGTCAGCTCCATAGCGAAAGTGCCGGGCGTGATTGATGTCGAAAGAATGAACTCTTGAATGGGGATTGTTTTTTTTGAATTGAATATGTTTTGACCTGATCGGGCGCAGAGCACAATGGCATTAAGTTAAGGAAAAAACGTAAAACAGACTGTTAGTCTGTTTCTCCGGTGCTCCTTTATTATCAATAGCGGCGCGAAATTTAAACAGGCTAACAGCCTGTTTTACGTTCCCCATTCAAGAATGAACTCTTAAGAATGCGAATCAGGGGTTGAATATTGGTCAACTGAAAAGTTGTTTGCAAACTCAAAATTCATTGTGAAAAGTGTCAAAATCAGGACGCGGATGAACGCCGATTGAGCAGATTGACGCAGATTTTTTTAGAAATCCGCGAAAATCCGCCGAATCCGCGCTCAATCTGCGTCCCATTTCTTTTTAATGTTTCTAATCCTTGAAGTTTTAAGCCAATGCGCGCGGACATTTTTCAACTCCTGATTCGCATTATAAGAAATTAGTAAAAAAAAAACCGATTATGTCCAGACAAAATCTCAGCAATCGTTTGAACGAACTTGAGCATTACTTGCTTTCACAACCGCGCACGCAAAAAGAGCTTGTCGAACATTTTGGAGTTGACCGCAAAACTGTGCGCCGGGCGATTGAT